>JBDRVL010000001.1:0-35848 GCA_039801845.1 Caldifarciminota bacterium
ACCAAATATTCCTGTTTGGGGAGCAATTTCAATCGTTAAAGCCGAATAATTTACACCTTCCCGTGTATGATGGAAAAAGCAACAAGATTTTCCATCAGGGAACATTCCAAAAGTTACATATCCTGCTCGATAATTACCACTTGCTTGAACACCCATTCCTAATTGGACAGTATCATCAAAATAGGCATTATAATAACAATAACGATTAGGATAAGAAGAACTGGAATCAGGAGAATGCATCCAATCAAATCCCCAAGTATTGTTGGCAAATTCTATTCTTGAACCAAGGGTGCCATTTGATTGATAATCAATAAATGTTTTAGAAAGAAGGGTTCCGGGTGAAATAGTAAAAGTAGGAGAAATAATAGTTGGTAAAGAAATTTTTTCAAAACCTGTAGAAAAGGGAAGAGGAGAGTAAAGTTGGCGATATCCGGAGGTTAAAAAATCAGGTTTTGGTAAAGAAAATAAAAAAGAAACTAAAAAAATAAAAATAATCATTTTTTTCATATTCTCCTCCTTTTTATTTTAATCTAAATTTATAAGGAATACTAACCCAAACTCTTACCGGCATATCTCTTTGTTTTGCTGGTGTAAATTTTGCTTGTCGGGCAGCATCCATCGCTGCTTTATCTAATTCCGGATTTCCCGATGATTTTAAAATTCTTACATCAGCAACACTTCCATCTATATCTACCAAAGCTTCAACTACTACATCACCTTCATGACCTAATTGACGAGCAATTTCTGGATATACTGGTTTTGGTAAATAAACTTCTTTTGGTTTTACTTCTACTTTCCAAAAAGGAACAATTGGTATTTCTACTTCTTCTGTTTTTTTATATATCTCTGTAAATTCAGTTTTTCCAATGGAAGTAACTTCTTCTGCTTCTTCACCAGCTTGTGCTTCAGAAACTACGGCAATTTTGGGTCTTTCCACAGGCGGTGGTTCGGCAATTTGTTCTAATTCCGGCGGCAGCTGTTCTAAAACAATTCCTACTTCTTTTTTAGGAATATAGGGGCGATAGAAAAATTCCTTAGGGAAAATTATAAAAACCAATAAGACAAATGCTAGAGCTATTATTAAACCCACCCGAAACATTATTGAATAATATTCATCCCATTCAAAAACTTTATTCATAATTAACCTCCAATTTTCTTATATTCAGTAGCAAAAACAACTTTAAAAGCTTGAGCCTCTTTTAGCGCTTCTAAAATATCGTTTATTCTTCCATACTCCACATCGCTATCAGCCATAATCTCTGCCACTAATTCGGGATTATCAGCTATTTTTAAAATCATCACATTAGTTACTCCGGTGGGGTCTAACACATTATCATCTACTGTGATTTTTCCTGTTTTATCTACCCAAATATGAGCAACATTTCTTCTTTTTATCAATCTTTCAGTTGCTTCTGCTGATGGCAAATTTACTTTTAATCCTATTTCTGTTCTTAGAACTGTGGTAAGCATAAAGAAGATAATTAAAAGAAAAGCAATATCACCAGTAGATGCACTTGGTATTTCTGGGTTTTCTCTTTTAATTAAAAATTTTTTCATAATTATTCCTCCTTCACAGGAGTTAGACTAATTTTTTCAGCCTTTGCTAATTTTAATTGATCAAAGGCGTCAATCATAATTTTATAAGGAGCCTTTCTAGAGACTTTTAAAGCAACAACCAACTCAGGATTTTTGTTTAAAGCTTCCTGCACAATAGATTTGATTTCCGGAATAGTTATCTTTCGGTCACCAATTAATACTTCACCATAAGGATTTACAGTTACTATTAAAATATTTTCTTTTTTTACTTTAACTTCCGCTCCCTTTGGTGGCAAGACGATTTTTAAACCTTTTTCGCGAGAAAAAATAGAAGTTACCATAAAGAAGATAATCAAAAGGAAAGCAATATCACCAGTAGAAGCTGTAGGAATAGAAATTTTTTGCTCGCTTTTTCTTTTAAACATATTATTGTCGTTTTGTTAAATATTCAATTAAAGTGGCTGCTGATGTTTCCAAATCACGGGTGTAGCTGTTGATTTTCATTTGGTAAAGAATGTGAATAATTGCTAACGGAGCAGCAATCATTAACCCCCATTTGGTTGTAATTAATGCTTCTGAAATTCCTGAGGCTACTACTGCTGGTTCCACCTCACCTACCGCTGCTACTGCTGCAAATGCCCGAATCATACCGGTAACAGTTCCTAAAAAACCAAAGAAAGGAGCAACCATCGTGAGGCCACCCATCAAATTCATCCCTCGGTCAAGAAAACCAAGTTCGCTAACACCTGCTCTTGTTACTGCTTCTTCCATCGTAGTTTTCCCTTCATTTACTTTTTCTAAAGCTGCTAAAAGAACTCGTGCTACCGGACTTTTTGTCCTTTGACAAAATTTAATTCCACTTTCTACTCCTTCTTTTTCAATTATAGAAATAAGCTCGCGAGTGAATTTTTTAGCATTTAAAGAAGCAACGATAAAAAGAGTAATAAACCGTTCAATAACTAAGGCAATGCCTAAAATGGCACAGGCTAATAAAAACCACATTATACCACCACCTTTAATGAATTCCTGTATCATTTTTCCTCCTTCATTTTATTTTAATAAATATAAATAAAAATAATGATAAAGTCAATAAGATTAAATCTCTTCCAAAAATTTGTATTCGTCATATTTAAATTTGAAATCTATTTTTAATTCCAGATGAACACCAATTTTTTTGATAAGTTGGCTTAATCTTTCATTCCATTCATTTGCTAAGAATTCATAAAGATAAGGTGAAAGTACTAAAAGAATTTTCTTCCCTTTTAATTTTTCAGTTTTATCTGTTAATTCATTTTCAATTTTTAAACAAATTTCATAACGGTCTAAAATCCGCCCCTTTCCTTTGCATGCTGGACATTCTTCACAAAGAGTAAAAAATAAACTTGGACGAATTTTTTCACGGGTCATTTCTACTAATCCAAAACGACTTAATTTACCAAAATCAGCTTTCGCCCGGTCGTTCGCCAAACATAATTTTAATTCTTGATATACCCGTTCCCGGTTTTTTGACTCTCGCATATCAATAAAATCAATAATAATTAAACCGGATAAATCTCGCAATCTAATTTGGCGGGCAATTTCGGCAGCTGCTTCCAAATTGGTTTGTAAAATTAATGTTTCGGGGTCTTGTTCGGATGCGAAACTTCCAGTATTTACATCAATAGTCACAAGCGCTTCGGTTTGGTCAATGGTAATAAACCCACCGCTTTTTAAAGGAATTTCCCGTTCCAGTGCTTTTTCTAATTCTTCATCAATTTTGAATTTCTTAAAAAGTTTGTCTTTTTCTTCGTAAAGAATAATTTTATCCTTATCAAATAATTCTGGAGTATAATTTTTTATGTAGTTACTTATTTCATAATAAAGATTTCGATCATCCACATAAATGGCTTCGGTGTCTGTAGTATACAAATCCCGGATAATTTTTAATGCTAATTTCGGTTCTTTATAAAGCAACCGGGGAGCACGAGATTTTTGAAATTCTCTTTCAATTTCTTCCCATTTACCTTCTAAATAGTGATAATCGCGGACAATTACTTCTTCCGGCATATTTTCGGCAGCAGTTCTAATTATTAATCCTCGATTTGCTTTTTTTAATTTCTTGGCAATTTCTTTTAACCGAGTTCTTTCTTTTTTATTATTAATTCGTTGAGAAACACCAATTCGTGAAATAGTAGGAAAAAAAACCACATATTTACCTGGTAAATGAATAAAGGAAGTCAACCGGGCACCTTTGTCACCAATTTGTTCTTTAACAACTTGACAAAAAATTTGGTCACCAATATTTATTGGTAATTCTTCTTTTTTACTCTTTCTTACTTTTTCCTCTTCCTCTTCTAAATCAATTCCAAATATTTCCTCCGGTATTTCAGCTAAAGGCAAAAATCCATTTTTTCTTAAACCGATATTTACAAAAGCTCCCCGTAACCCCTTTACAATATTTTCTACTCTTCCTTTAAAAATTTTTCCAACATTATTTTCAATCCCTTCTCGTTCAATATAAAATTCTACTAAGCGGCCATTTTCTAAAATTGCTACTCGGGTATCGTTAAATTTATGAGTAATCAGAATGGTAATTTTAAATTTAATCATCTTCTAAGGGAGTTATTAATTTATCATTATTTATTAAATATTGTTCGACTCTTTTGATGGGCAAAGATCTTACAATTTCTTCTGGCAATCCCAAAATCTTAGTGAGAGTAGAATAGAGCTTAACTCCCGGTTGAAAAGGCAAAAGGATTTCTCCCAGATTATCATAAATTCGAAAATAATAAGAAGAAGTATCTAAATTTATTCTTTTAAAAATTTGTGGAGATAAAGAAATTTCATATTTTAGAAATTTAATTGATTTTCCTAAACTCGGTTTATCTTTTTTTATCTCTTTAAAATCAACTATTATTAAATCCTTGGGCATAAAATTACCTAAATCTTTTATTAAATTATCATTATAATCAATTTTTAAGAAAATGTCAAAATATTCGCTTTCAGAAATTACTCCTACTGGCAAAGGCGGACCAAAAGACACTAAATACCGAGGAGAAAAGCCAGCAGAATGAAGGACAGGTAAACAAGACCGTCTGATTGTTCGATAGATTGCTCGAACAATATCTAAATGAGAAGCAAAACGGAAGTTTTCTCCTACCTTAAATTTTACTCGGAACCTTTTATAAAGAGGAGAAAAAGATATCTGTTTTTGAAAAGGAGAGAATTTTTTAGATAAAGAAGGTTCTCTCTTATCAAATTTAAAGGAATCGGAATTTACTATTTCTTGATAAGATAAAGCTTTTTGATAATTTTCGATTAGAAAATTTTTTGATATACCCACATCAATAAATTCCCAGGGCAATGGTTCATTTATCTTTTTTTCTTTTAAATAATTTTTACTCTCAATCTGGTTTTTAAGGAAACTTTCAATCCAAATTTGATATTTGAAATGTTCTGTCCAATCTTGAAAGAATCCTTGATTTCTAAATACTTCTTCAATAACTGAGGATAATTTTTCATCGCCTCTTGCTAAAATTGCCTGAATTTCTGCTTGTTCTAAATTTTCATATTTTATTCGGATATTTTTAAATTTTATTAGATTTTTTAATGTTTTAATTTTTTCTAAAAGCACTTTTTTATCTTCAAAACCACAAAATTGAAAAGGAGTATGGGGCTTAGGAACAAAAGGAGAAATAGAAATTCGTAGCTGTTTAGGATTAGCGATTTTTCCCAGAAAATTTAAAAAGTAAGCAATTTCTTTTATATCTTCTTCTTTTTCTGTGGGCAAACCAATCATAAAATAAAATTTAATTCCCTGCCAATTATTATTTATTAAATTTTCTACTGCTTGAACAATTTTTTCATTAGAAATTTCTTTATTGATAACCTTTTTTAAACGTGGAGAAATAGTTTCGGGAGCGAAAGTTATTCCAGTTTTTTTAATAAGACGAAGTTGATTCACAATTTCTTCATTGAGATCTTCGCCACGGAGAGAAGGGAGAGAGAGGGCAACCAAATAAGGATGTAAAATTTCGTTTAAAGAATTTAAGAGAGAAGCAAGATTAGGATAATCGCCTGCCGAAAAAGAGAGTAAGGAAATTTCTTCGTATCCTGATGCTTTTATTGCGCGGAGCGCTAATCTTTTAATATCTTCTATTGGCCGAATTCTTACTGGTCGATTAGTAAATCCTGCCTGACAAAAACGACATCCCCGACCGCAACCACGAGAAATCTCAATTGTTAAATGGTCATGAACAATTTCACAAATAGGTACCAGAGGTGGAAAAGGAAAATCATCTTCTTTTAATTCTTTTATGTATCTTCTTTTTATAATTTTTTCTCTTCTATGGATTAATGGAACATAGATACCTTCTAAATTTGCTAAATTCTCTAAAAGCGCCTTTTTGTTATTTTTATAGTTTTGATAGATTTCCACAATTTCTAAAATTGCTTCTTCACCATCACCGATAACAAAAGCATCAATAAATGGTGCCATTGGCAAAGGATTCACAGAGCAAGGTCCGCCAGCAATAATTAATGGATAATTGCCATTAAGACGTTCTTCGGTACGAATAGGTATTTTGCCTAACGATAGACAATATAAAACATTGGGATAATTTAATTCCGATTGTAAAGAGAAACCGATAATGTCGAATTTAAATAAAGGTAATTTATTTTCTAGGGAAAATAGAGGTATAGCATACTCTTTTAATTTTTTGCCAAAATCAAGAGCAGGTGCATAACTCCTTTCACAAATAGTGTTTTCATGATGATTTAATTTTGAATAAAGAATTTTTAATCCATAATTAGACATACCAATTTCATAAATTTCCGGAAAAATTAAACAAACTTTAATTGTTTCTTTTTTAATAAAGAGAGGAAAAAGATTGTATTCGCCACCAGTATACCTAATAGGTTTTGTGACGAGCGGCAAAAGGTTCAAAAATTTTTTATTATTTTTATTCACCTTCGATACTTTCTAAATAATAATTATCACCTTTTTTAAAAACAATTTTTAAAGAATTACATTTCGGACAGATATAAGGAGATTCCGAATTTCCTTTTCCGCAGTAACCACAATTTTTACATTCTATCTCTGGCTTTTCTTCAAAAGTATTTATTTGGCTATTTTCGATAAGAATATCCTTTAAACCTTCTTTTAGCCAGAAAATAAATTGTTCTTTATTAATTAACGTAAGACTACCAATTTTTATATTTATTTTATAAATTTTTTTAATCTGATATTTTTCACATACTTGATTGATTATTTTGATAAGATGTTGGGCACAAGCAAACTCATGCATTTTTTAGAAAATTTATTATCCTCTCAATACCTTCGCCCTTTTTAGCATTTGTTTCAATAATTAGCACCGAAGGCTTAATTTTTTTGATATCTTTTTTTAATTTAATTAAAGACACTCCCATTTCTTTTGCTAAGTCAATTTTATTAATGAGTACCATATCAGCTTCTTTAAAAATATAAGGATGTTTTATCACCGTATAAGGACCTTCGGTACAAGAGAAAATAACAATTCGCAAGTGTGCACCCAAAGGAAATTCTGCTGGACAAATAAGATTACCAACATTTTCAATAAAAAGTAAATTAATATCTTTTAAAGGCAGATTTTTTATTGCTTCACTCACTAATTTAGCATCTAAATGACATTCTTTTCCTGTGTTAATTTGAATCACTTTGGCACCATTTTTTTTAATTAATTCAGCATCAATTTTAGTAGTTAAATCGCCGGCAATTACTGCAATTTTATATTCTCTTCTTAGTTTCTTAACAATTTGACAGATTAAAGTTGTTTTTCCGCTACCAATAGAGCCAAGAATATCAATAGCTTTTATATTATATTGATCAAAAATTTTTTTATTTTCTTCGGCCAGTTCCTTATTTTTTCTTAATAGACTTTCTTCTAATTCAATATCAAAAATTTCGCTGTTTTTTGGTTTAATAATTTTCATAGTTAAATTTTAATAATAAATTGACTTTTTTCAATAATAAAATTATAATTTGTAAATGAAACGAATAGTAAATCAAAAAGAGATGTCAGAAATAGACCGAGAATCTTCCGAAAAATTAAATATATCCACAATAATTTTGATGGAGAACGCGGGTAGAAGTGTTGTAGAATATTTACAGAGAATTTTTAATATTAATGAAAAGGATTTTCCTAATAAAGGTTTTTTAATTTTTTGTGGCAAAGGAAATAATGGTGGCGACGGTTTTGTTACTGCCCGTTTTTTGTTAAATAAGAAGGCAAATGTTAAGGTAATTTTATTAGGTAAGCTTGCTGAACTAAAAGGAGATGCCAAGATAAATGCCGAAAGATATAAAAATATGGGTGGCGAGATAATTGAGTTAGAAAGAGAAGATTTTCCGTTAGTTTCTCTTCTTTGGGGAAATAAAAAAGAGACATATATAATTGATGCTATTTTTGGAACAGGATTTAAAGGAGAAGTAACCGGAATATATAAAAAAGTTATTGAGTTTATTAATCAAACCAATCTTCCAATAATTGCGGTAGATATCCCTTCGGGAGTAATGGACGATGGAAAAATTGCTAATATATGTGTAAAAGCAGATTTTACAATAACAATGGGGTTTGTAAAAAGAAATTTGGTTTTACCACCTGCTCGAGATTTTGCTGGAAAAATATTTATTGGTGATATTGGAACTTTTTATGATTATTTTAATAACAAAGGTAATACTTATTTAATAGAAGAGGAAGATATAAAAGAGTTTCTCCCTAAAAGAGTAAGTTGGGGACATAAAGGAACTTTTGGTAATTCTCTAATAATTGCTGGTTCAAGAGGTTACAGTGGAGCCGCTTGTCTTACTGCCTTAGGAGCTTTAAAAATTGGCTCCGGTTTAGTATATTTGGCTTCACCAAAAACAATTATTGATGTTATAGAAACCAAACTTACGGAAGTAATAAAAATTCCTTTAGATTGGGAAGAAGGGTATGCTTTAAACAATTTAGAGAAAATTAATAATATTTTACCAAAAATTGATGTTTTAGCAGTTGGTCCGGGTATTGGAATTACTGAGAAAACAAAAGAGTTTATAAAGAAATTTCTACTCTCAATTAGCGAAAGAAAAATTCCCGTGGTTATTGATGCTGATGGGATTAATTGTTTAAGTGAAGAAATTGATTTATTAAAAGATTTTGCTAAAGATAACCAAATAATTTTAACACCCCACCCCGGAGAACTTAGTCGGTTAATTAAAATTTCGCCAGAAAAAATTAATGAAAATAGAATAGAAATTGCCCGTTCTTTTAGTGAAGAATATGGTGTTTATTTAGTTTTAAAAGGTTCGCCTACTATTATTGGAACTCCCAAAGGAATTGTTTATCTTAATCCCACAGGAAATTCCGGATTAGCAAGTGGTGGCACTGGTGATGTTTTAACGGGTTTCATTACCGGCTTATTAGCCCAGAAATTAACACCCGAAAAAGCAGCAATAGTTGGTGTCTATCTTCATGGATTGTCAGCTGATTTAGCCTTAGAAGATAGAACAGAATATGATTTTATCGCCTCCGATATTTTAACTTATCTTCCAAAGGCAATAAAAAAAGTTTTGAATGTTTAATTTTTTATTATTTTTTACTTTCACAATTTATAATGAAAAATTATGGATAAATTATTTAGCTTTTGATACAGCTTTAACAATAACCGGAAACGAGAAAATAGTCTATGTGGGAACTGCCAATGGAATTTTATTATTTGATGCACAGAAGATAAAATACCTTAAGACATTGACAAAATTTGATGGAGTTTTAGAAAATTTGAAATTTGTTGCTTACGACCGGGAGATAAACTCTCTGTGGATGGTGGATAATTCTTCTAATATGATGAATTACCATCCTTTTACTAAGAAAAAAGAATCCTTTAAGTTGAGTATAATACCAAAGGCGCTAGGTGTTGGTAAGCAATTTTTATACTTCGTGGCTAACGGCGATACTTATCAGTGGGACAAAAAAAGGAAAAAGTTATTAAAAATTGAAAAAACGAAAGATACTACAATCTTTTGGTATGGTGAGAAGAAAAAATATTTACCACAAAATTTTCCTTTTCTTGCCCCTTATTACTATATGGATGATAATTTGGATAAACATTTTTATAAAGAAATATTTTTAGTAAATAGAAATTTATGGGTGAGTGCTAATGGTTATGGGATTTTGGTTTTTGATAGAATAACTAAAAATTTGATAAAAGTTTTTCCCTTTAACAGTAGTTTAGGTAAAATTAAAAAAATCTTAAAATTCGGAGAAAATATTTGGCTATTGAATGACAACTTTTTTATAAAGACTGCTGATAATATTTCGGAATGGCGCTTTTTCCTAATCAGGTATAACAAATTTTATGAAGAAAATGAACCTTTGTTAAAAGATAAATTTTTGGAGATATTTTTTAAAAGAAGTATTTCCAATTTTGCTTACTTTAAAAATTCTTTTGCCTGCGCTTTTGAGAATAATATTTATCTTTTTTTAGAAGACTATTCTGAGCCGATGGTGATTGAAAGTCGTTCGGGAGTAGAAAATCTATATTTTTTAAGAGATACTTTAATAATTTTGACCCAAGAAGGTGTTTATTTGTTTGATTATAAAACTAATAATTTTTTAGATTTTGTTGACCAGCCGCCAGACGCAAAATTTGGTGTTTTTTCTTTTTTACCAATAAAAAATGACTGGTATTTGGGAGTGCGGGGAGGGTTTTTGGTATACAGAAATCAAAAATGGGAAAAAGTAATCATTCCGGGAATTGACTTATCAATACCAATTAAAGATTTAACTAATTTTGATAATTATTTGATAACCAATATAAATAATCAAATTATCTTTTTTGATACAAGAAAAAAATTGTTTCAATTTCTAACAAAAGAAGATGGTTTCATCGGTGAAAATATTTACTCTTTAAAAGTGGATAATAACAAATTATGGATTGCTCATGAAAAAGGTATTTCTCTTTATGATTTAACTTTCTGGAAGAGAAAAGAATAAAATGAGAAAAAAAATATTTATTATTTTCTTATTAGTTTTTCTTCTGATTTTAGGTTTGCTTATTTTATATCAAAAAAATAATAAAATTCTGCCAATAAAATATCCTACATATCATTCTACCTTAAAAAATAAAGTAAATATTCTTTTGGTAGCAAAAGATGCCCGAATAATTAGGAAGAAAAAATTGCCAGATGGAAAAGAAGAACCAATATTAGAAAAAAAATCAAGGAGTGATATTATTAATATTATCCACATAGATTTTGATAATGGAAAAGTTAAAATTTTAAATATTCCCAGAGATATGTTGGTGAGTATTCCTAATTATACCAAAGAAAAATCAAAGAAAGATTTTAATAATTTGGACAAAATAAATCATAGTTATTTTTATGGAAAAGAAGAGTTATTGATAAAAACGATAAAAAGGAATTTTGATATTGATATAGATCGTTACATAACGATTGATTTTGTGAGGTTTCCGAAGTTAATAAGTTTTTTAAAACCTTTTGTAAAAGTTTTTCGAGTAAGAAATGTTGAAGCGACTGAACCAACAGCTATTCAGAAACTTTTGAGAAGTCGGTATTGTTATCCCCATGATGATATTGACCGAAGTCGTAACTCCTTATTTTTTATTAAATATGTGTGCGAGAAAATCTATCCCCAAATTAATCCGTTAAACTTTCCAATTTTTAAAAAAATCTTTTGGGAAGTTTTTAAAGAAGCAACGGATTTAACCGATGATGACATAATTAAAATCTTTGTGGAGTTAAAAGAAAAAAATTTTGACCCTAAAAATATGGAATTAGGAGTAATGATTGGTTATCAAGCTTATGTCTATTTAAATCGTTTTTCCCAAAACCTTTCTTGTTATTTGCCAATTTACGAGGAAATAGAGAAGCAGATAAAATATTTTATTTATGATTCAGTAAATATAACTCCTAAATTTTATCTGGATGATAAGGAGAAATTTTTTGTTCCGGAATATGTGAGAAAGAATTATACTTTATTTTTGGATACAATTAGTTTGAAAATCAAAGTAGAGATCCCCAAATAACCACTGGTTATAAAGATAACAATTACTATTGACCGCCTTTAATACCTCTGTCAAAAATAAAAAAGTGGTAATCTACGAAAGTAATTTTCCGTGTTTTATATAAAGGGAAGAATTATATTAAGGAAGGCTTTTAATTATAAAAACTGCGTTAATTTAAATCCAATATGCTTATATATCTTCGGCAATGCTTTTTAGAAAACTTTTTAAAAGATTTAATAAATTAAAAACTTAATGAAGGAAGACCCAAAAATAGGGATAGAAGGCATCCTACAAGATAAGGCTACCTAATAGGACTTACTATGATTTTAGAAAAAATACAAATAATGAAACCGAAAGAGCAAGAAATAAAGATTTTTGGAAACTTTTTATTAATGATTCTTCTAATTTTTTATTAAAGTTTTCTTTCAAAGATTTAGCAAGATAGCCTACTAATTTTGTTTTTCTTTAATTTGGAAGAAGTAATTGGAAAATATCAAAAAAGATTAACCAATTCAAAGGAAAAGTAAAGAAACATAATTTGCTACACATCTTATTAGATTAAAATATCAATTTTTAATGAAATCTGATAGATAATTTAACACATTTACTTACTTTTATTGACAATTAAAAATTTACTATTATAATAATATATTGTGAAAATATTTAATTTATTTAATGACAAAAGAGTTGTAGCAGGAAAGATGGGTGGGAAATTAGTTGATTTATCTTTGGAGATTAATGAAGAGGATAAAGATAAGATTGAGCCGATATATTTTGATAGCGAAGAGGGTAAAAGTATCTTTTGGCATTCTTCTGCTCATCTCTTAGCCCACGCAGTAAAATCTCTTTTTCCTTCGGTAAAATTAGGAATTGGACCAGCGGTAGAAGATGGTTTTTATTATGATTTTTATAAAATTCCACCTTTTTCAGAAGAAGATTTCTCTTTGATCGAAGAGAAGATGAAAGAGATTGTGGAATTAGATTTGCCAATTGAGCATTTATATTTAGATAGAGAAGAGGCGATTAAATATTTTAAGGAAAAAGGAGAGGATTTTAAATTAGAGATTTTAAGTGAGATACCTGATGAAAAGATTTCCGTATATAAACAGGGTGATTTTATTGACCTTTGTTTAGGTCCTCATTTACCGAGCACAGGAATGATTAAAGCTTTTAAACTTTTGAGTGTTGCTGGTGCCTATTGGAAAGGGGATGAGAGAAATCCAATGTTATCAAGAATATATGGAGTCTCTTTTCCGACAAAAGAAGAATTAGAAGAATATTTAAAATTTTTAGAAGAAGCAAAAAAAAGAGACCATCGGAAATTAGGTGCCTCTTTAGAACTTTTTTCTTTTTTTGAAGAGGCTGGTAGTGGTTTGGTTTATTGGTTGCCAAAAGGAGCAATTTTAAGAAGGATTATTGAAGAATATTGGATAGAAAAACACTTAGAAAAAGGTTATCATCTTGTTTATACTCCCCATATTGCTCGGGAAGGATTATGGCAGATTTCAGGTCACACAAAATATTATAAAGAGAATATGTACTTTATTCCTCAGGAGAATGAAAATTATGTATTAAAACCAATGAATTGTCCTGGGCATATTTTAATTTATAAATCAAAGGTTAGAAGTTATAAAGATTTACCTTTAAGAATTTGTGAGTTAGGCACAGTTTATCGGCAAGAGAGGAGCGGTGTTCTATATGGTACTTTAAGAGTAAAAGGTTTTACCCAAGATGATGCCCATATTTTTGTAACTCCGGAAATGGTGGAGGAAGAGATTATTAATATTTTAAATTTTTCTTTAGAAATGTTAAAAGATTTTGGTTTTAAAGATTTTAATTTTGAACTTTCTTTACGAGATTTATCAGAAAAAGAGAGATATATGGGAAGGGAAGAAGAATGGGAAATGGCGGAAAGGTCATTAATAAATGCCTTAAAAAGGTTAAATCTTTCTTACAAAGAAGCCTATGGTGAGGCAACTTTCTATGGACCGAAGATTGATTTAAAATTACAAGGATTTATAAAAAGAGAACAGGCAACGACAATTCAGTTTGATTTTAATCTTCCTAAACAGTTTAGGGTTACTTATATGGGAAAAGATGGTTATCATCACGAAACAGTAATTCTTCACCGAACAATTCTTGGCTCTTTGGAAAGATTTTTAGGAGTGTTGATTGAGTATTACGGCGGTATTTTTCCGGTTTGGCTTTCACCTATTCAAACGGTTGTAATGACAATAACCGAAAAAGAAATTCCTTACGCCCAAAATATTTATGAAAAGATAAAAAAAGAAAAAATAAGGGTAGAGACTGATTTTCGTTCAGAAAAAATTAATTACAAAATTGCTGAACATGAACGGATGAAGATTCCTTATATGATAATAATTGGCAAAAGAGAGGTAGAGAATAACTGTGTTAGCATTCGAAAAAGAAGAGAAGGTGATTTAGGAAGAATGGATTTAGAAGGATTTATTAGAATGATAAAAGAAGATATTGAAAAAAGGAGGTAGTTTTATTCACAATAAAAATTGGCGAATAAACGAAAATATAAAAGCTTTGAAAGTAAGGGTGATTGATGAAAATAAGAAAAATTTAGGAATTATGTCAACAAAAGAAGCTTTAAAATTGGCACGAGAAAAAAATTTAGATTTAGTAGAAGTTGTGCCTCATGCTTCGCCGCCGGTCTGTTATATTGTTGATTATGGTAAATTTAAATATGAACAACAGCAAAAAGAAAAAGAATTAAAAAAGAAACAACTTGCTTCAGTTTTAAAAGAAATAAGACTTTCCCCAAAAATAAATGAACATGATTACCAAACAAAATTAACCCAAATAAAAGAATTTTTGGAAGCAAAGCAAAAGGTGAGAGTAACTATTGTAATGCGAGGTCGGGAGGCAATTCATAAAGAATTAGGATTTAATTTGATAGAAAGACTTATTAAAGATGTTGAAGAATTTGGTTATTTAGAGAGTAAACCAAAGTTTTTAGGAGAGGGTGGTTATGTGATTCAATTGACTTTCTTACCAGGCAAAAAAATTGTTAAAAAGGAAGAGGAGAAAGAAAATGAAGTTAAAAACACATAAAGGTTTAAAAAAGAGGATTAAAATTACCGGCAGTGGGAAAATTTTACATTGGCGAGCCGGTAAATCTCATTTATTGGCAAAGAAAACAAAAAAAAGAAAGAGAAAATTGTCCTTAAAAAAGGAATTTAGTAAAAAGGATGAAAAAAGAATTAGAAGGTTAATACCGGGAATTTAAGGAGGTGAAATTATGCCGAGAGTAAGAACCGGATCCTATACAAGAAAAAGAAGAAAGAAATGGTTAAAGTATGCGAAAGGTTATTGGGGCGGTAAACATCGATTGTATAAAAGTGCGCGCTTACAAGTAATGAAGGCTTGGCTTTCTGCCTATCGAGAAAGAAAACGTAAAAAAAGAGTTTTTAGGAGGTTATGGATTATCCGACTTAATGCGGCTTTAAAACCTTATGGAATTAATTATTCTAAGTTTATTCATGGTTTAAAACTTGCTAATATTTCTCTTAATCGAAAAGTCCTCTCTGAGATGGCGATCAATACTCCAGAAGAATTTGAAAAAATTGTTGAATTAGTAAAAGAAAAGTTAAATTGATTGAAGAATTAGAAAAAATTATTCAGGAAGCAGAAAAAGAATTTTCTTTAATAGATAATTTAACTGATTTAGAAAACTTCCGAATTAAATATCTGGGAAGAAAGGGTTTATTAACAACCTTTTTAAGAAAAATAAAAGATTTATCAATTGAAGAGAAAAGGAGCATTGGGAAAAGGGCTAACGAATTTAAGGAATATTTAGAGAAAATAATTGAAGAAAAAAAGGTTTCTTTAAAAGAAGAGAAAATAGAAATTTCTTTTGATTATACTTTACCAGGAAGGAAATTTTGGCTGGGGCATAAGCATCCAATAACCCAAGTGATGGAAGAATGTATTGATATTTTTGTGCGGATGGGTTTTAAAGAAGAACAAGGACCGGAAATAGAAGATGAATGGCACAATTTTACTGCTTTGAATATTCCGCCTTTACATCCGGCAAGGGATATGTTTTCCACATTTTATCTTCCGGATGGTAGATTATTAAGAAGTCATACTTCACCAGTTCAAATAAGAGTAATGGAAAGAGAGAAGCCACCGATAAGAATTATTGCTCCGGGAAGAGTCTTTCGGCCAGATGATTTTGATGCTTCCCATTCGCCGGTTTTTCACCAAATTGAAGGACTTTATGTTGATACGGATGTTACTTTTTTAGAACTAAAAGCAACTTTAGAGGAATTTTGTCGAATTCTTTTTGGTAAGGAAGTGATTATAAAATTTACTCCTTCTTATTTTCCTTTTACTGAGCCAAGTGCCGAAGTTTCCATTTCTTGTTTAAATTGTTTGGGAAAAGGATGTGAGCGGTGTCGGAATAAAGGTTTTTTAGAAATCTTGGGTTGTGGAATGGTTCATCCGCAAGTTTTAAAAAATGTAAATATTGACCCAGAAATTTATAGTGGTTTTGCCTTCGGTTTAGGAGTAGAAAGATTAGCAATGATAAAATTTCAAATTGATGATATAAGACTTTTTTATCAGAATGATATTAGATTTTTATCCCAATTCTAAAATCCGTAAACAGTTTTTTTAATAAATTGGATATCTTTTCGCCAATTTTCTTTTACCTTTATCCAAAGTTCTAAATATATTTCTTTACCTAAAAAAGCCTCAATCCTTTTTCTTGCCATTTCTCCTAATCTTTTAAGGGCTTTTCCGTCTTTGCCAATAATAATCTTTTTCTGGGATGGCTTCTCTACATAAATAGTTGCTCTAATATAATCCTTTCCCTTTTCCCTTTCTTTAAATTCTTCTACTTCAACAGTAGTGCAATAGGGAATTTCTTCGCCATAAAGATTAAAGATTGCTTCCCTAATAAATTCACTAACAAAAAATCTTTCGTTTTTTTCGCTAATCATATCCGGTTCATAATAGGGTTCTCCTTCTTTTAGATATTTAACAATTCCTTCTTTCAATTCTTCAATGCCAATATTTTTTAAAGCCGAGATTGGATAGATTTCTAAAAATCCCATTTTATTATAAGTTTCAATTAAAGGTAAAATTAAATCTTTCTTTACTAAATCAACTTTATTTATTACTACTAAAGAGGTTTTTTCCCTTTCTTTTATTTTTTCTATTATTTCCTTTTCTAAATCATCAGGCGGACCAAAAGGTTCGCAAACAAAAAGAGCAATATCACATGATTCTAAACTCTCCTCAATCTCTTTCACCATAAATTCCTGTAATAGGTATTTTGGTTTTAAAACTCCCGGAGTATCTAAAAAGATAATTTGGTAATCTTTTTCGGAAAGAATACCTAAAATTTTATGGCGGGTTGTTTGGGGTTTTTGTGAGACTGCTGATAAAGGAGTATTTAATAAACGGTTTAAAAGTAAAGATTTACCAACATTTGGTTTACCAAAAATTCCACAATATCCTACTTTCATATCCCCATTTTTCTAAATTTCTCAATCCGCTCATTTAGAATTTCCTCTTTTGAAAGTTTTATTATCGCTCTTAAATTTCTTAAAATTGCTTCTTTTAAAATTTTTGCTGCTTCTTCCCAATTTTGATGAGCGCCACCTAAAGGTTCTTTAACAATCTCATCAATAATACCAAATTCTAAAAGTTCATGGGCAGTTAGTTTAAGCATCTCCGCAGCCTTTTCTGCTTTAGAACCATCCCGCCATAAAATAGAAGCACATCCTTCTGGTGAGATAACAGAATAAATGGCATTTTCCATCATTAATACCCGATTACCAATAGCAATTGCCAAAGCACCACCTGAGCCACCTTCGCCAATTATCACAACAATAATTGGAACAGTTAATAATGACATCTCTTTAATAGTTTCGGCAATTGCCTCAGCCTGTCCTCTTTCTTCCGCACCAATTCCTGGAAAGGCACCAGGTGTATCAATAAAACTAATTATTGGTAAGTTATATTTCTCGCCAAGTTTCATTATTCTTAATGCCTTACGATAACCTTCCGGATGGGGCATCCCAAAATTTCTTTTCAATTTCTCTTTTGTGTCTCTTCCTTTTTGATGACCAACAATTACACAACTAATATCTTCAATCTTTCCTAAGCCACCAATTATTGCCAAATCATCGCCAAATCTTCTATCACCATGAAGTTCAATAAAATCTTCGGTTATCCTTTCAATATAATCTAAAGTATAAGGTCTTTGGGGATGTCTTGCTAATAATACCCTTTGCCAAGGAGTGATTTTCTCAAAAATCTTTTTCTTAACTTTTATTAAGGCATTTTCCAATTTTCTTAATTTATCTTCGTTGCCATTTTTCTTTGCCTCTTCAATCTTTTCTATTAATTTCACAATTGGCTTCTCAAAATCTAAATATTCTTTCATTTTATTTTTCCAAAAGTGATACCAAAATGATGAGAAGAAGGTAAGGATTTAAAAATTCGGTAGGCATAAGAGATTTTTAGAATTTTTTCTTTTAAAGGTTCTATTGAAAAACCAATATTAAAACTTCCATTATAAAAATTATAACCACTTTTTAAATCAATTATTGGATGGGGTTTCAATTCTAAACCCAATTTTAAATAATTCTCTTTTTCCCTTAAATCTCGGCTAAATTCTAAGTAATTTTTTAAAAAATCTATCGGTGAAAGTTTTAAAGTTAAATTTAAATTGTTTGGCGGATAGAAATTTTGAGAGATATAATGTAAAGGTAAAGAGAAATTAGTAAAACTTATAGAACTTGTTAAGTATTTAATTGGTGAATAATCTACTCCCAAATCAAAACCGAAAGAATAATCGGAATAAATATATAAGGTTGAATAATAAAATTTTAAAGAGAAACCAATATTAAAATTTTGAGAAATTTTTTTACTTGTTAAAAAAGAAATAATAAAATCCTCAGGAGAGTAATAACCCCAGAAATCAGAAGGAAATTTTCCCCTTCTTTCAATTCCACCATATTTAAAATTTACAATTTCTAACCCGTAATTAATTAAATTTGTTTCTCTTAAAAGAAGAAGAGAAATTTGAGAAGTTGATAAGAGATAAGAACTATAATTTGTTTCTATTAAAAAGTTTTTATAATTGGCATATTTGGCAGGATTATGAGCAAGAGAGCCCAAAGAGATTTCCTCTAAAGTAATACCATTATTTAAAAAACTGAAAGCAAAAAGGAAATTTAATAATAAAAATTTAAACTTCAATAATCTCAACATTTGCCCGTGGAATAATTACCCTTCTTTTATCTTCTAATTCTACTTCTAAAACCCTTACATAAGATTCGGTTTCAATCTTTTGTAATTCTACTGGCAGAGAAACTACCTTGCCAATCATTCCAAAATAAGGTTCCCTTATTATTCTTACTGGAGTGCCAATTTCCAATCCTTGGGAATAGTTAAAAGAATTTTCTCTTTTACTTTTATTAACTCCATCTTTTTGGACGACAATCACTTCGGGTCTAATAACACCTGCTCGGATTTGGGTAGCACCATTTATAGAAGCGGTTTTGCCTTCCAATGATTTTAATAAAGAAAATGTTCTATCTGCCATTTTCATTCTGCCAAATCCTTCCGTAATTACCAAAGTTAAATTACAATTCTCTTGACCAGTAATTGCGACACCAATATCATAACCAAGAAAATTTTTTATTGTCTCATCCTCAATGCCACCAACCACAATCCCTTTTACGCCAAATTCCCTTGCCTTCTTTAATGCCTCAGAGGTAACCAAAGAACCACCAACCAAAATTTTCCCTTTACAATCTTCATTAATATTCTCTTCGGTTAAAACTTCATTAGGATTAGAAGCAACTATTTTTAAAATTCCTCTTGTCTCACCACCAATACCAAAAATTCCTTGAACTAAACTAGCATAGGTTTCAATAATAACACCTTCCTTTTGAATAATCTCTTTTACAACACCATCAATATAAGCACTAACTTGGACAGGTTGTGGTGGTTCACGGATAATAACTTGCCCAGTGATTTCTGAAATATTTTCAATCTTTCCTTTAACCGGACTTCTCACATAAGATTTAAAGAGACCAAAGAAACTTTTAGTATAGGCAATAACTTCATCTTTCTCAACTTCATCGCCTTCCTTCTTTATCATTACTTCCCTTATATCTTCTGGTGGAATATTTAACAGACCAGCAACATTAACCGTCTGAACATTACCAGGAAGATAAGTTTTCGCAACAATATCCTCACCTTTAACTTCCTCACCAATTTTGACTAAAATCTCACCAGGTAAAGGAAGCCTTCTTTCCTTTCTAATTAAAGTGAAATCAGTTACTTTCAGCCCAGGAATATATGCATGAGCCATATAATAAAAATAATAAAATTTCCTAAAAAGTCAACCTAAAAAGAAATACAAAAAAATGAGATATTTGTTAAGATTAAATTATAAGAAGAAAAAATTTGCATATCATGCAAAAAATTTTTAGACAGAAAAAATTTCTAAGTCCTTGTATTTCAAATACTTATTTAAAATTTGTGATAAAGATAGGGAGCGTCTCCCTCCTATCTTTTATGTTCGTCTTAAGAAATATCCTAATCTTCGTCTTATTAATTATCTTTATGATGGACTTATGAGAGGTTTTATTGTTCTACTTGTGAAGGGTCTTATCAAAGGATCTGATAAGACTTTTATCGTTCATTTTCATAAGCATCTTGCTGTTAATTTGTCGAAGTATACTCCTGGCGATAGTGGTAAGTCTTGGATGTTAAATCTTTTGTAAATATAAAATTGTTAATACATCTTAACATCTTTACTTTTTCTTCTTGACATTTCATAAATTTTTAAGTAATATTTAAACATTAGAAATTGAAAGAAAGGTTAAAATGGATGAGTTATCAAAATTGGTTTTAGAGTTAGTTGATAAGTTTTCTGAGTCGGAAGATTTCATTAAGGCGGTTGAGGATAAATATAGTCATATTTCAGAAAAGGAAAAGGGAGATTTATTTTTAGAAATTGGTATTCGGCTTTATAACTTCTCTTATTTTCGTTTGGCGATAGAGGTTTTAAATAAGGCACTTTCTTATTATTTTAAATATAAAGATAAGGCGGGCGAAGGTAAATGCTACACAAATCTTGGCGAGGCTTATAGAAATCTTGGTGAATTTTATAAGTCGATAGAGTATCAAGAGAAGGCATTAGAGATATTTAAAGAGATAGGAGATAGGCGAGGAGAGGGTGATTGCTACAGAGGTCTTGGCAATGCCTATTTTTTTCTTGGTGATTTTTATAAATCAATAGAGTATCTAGAGAAGGCATTAGAGATATTTAAAGAGATAGGAGATAGGCGAGGAGAGGTTAAATGCTATATAGGTCTTGGTAATGCCTATAATTCGTTAGGTGAATTTGGTAAGTCGATAGAATTTTATAACAAGTCATTAGAGATACGTAAGACAATAGGAGATAGGCTGGGAGAGGGTGCTTGCTACACAAATCTTGGCACTGCCTATTATTCTCTTGGTGATTTTTATAAATCGATAGAGTATTATAACAAGGCATTAGATATAGATAAAGAGATAGGATATAGGCAAGGAGAGAGTAAATGTTACAGAAATCTTGGCAATGCCTATCTTTCTCTTGGTGATTTTTATAAATCGATAGAGTATTATAACAAGGCATTAGATATATCTAAGACAATAGGAGATAGGCGAGGAGAGGGTGCTTGCTACACAAATCTTGGCACTGCTTATTATTTTCTTGGTGATTTTTATAAATCGATAGAGTATTATAACAAGGCATTAGATATATTTAAGGCGATAGGAGATAGGCTGGGAGAGGGTGCTTGCTACATAAATCTTGGCGAGGTTTATAGAAATCTTGGTGAATTTTATAAATCGATAGAGTATCAAGAAAAGGCATTAGAGATATGCAAGGAAATAGGAGATATTTATGGTGAAAAAATATGTCTTGATAACCTTGGCTGGATATATTTAGGAAAAGAAGATTATCTTAAAGCAGAGGAATATTTTGAAGAAGGTATTAAAAAATATGAAGAGTTAACAAGAGATAAACTACCAAAAGACCCAAAAGAGAGGAAAGATTTTTTGAAGGGAAGCATTTCTCTTTTTGATGGTATGGTAATAACCCAAATAAAATTAGGGAATAAAGAGAAGGCATTAGAATATTCGGAAATGGGAAAAGGAAGGACGATTTTAGATTTCATTATTTATAAAGGAATAGAGAAAGAAGAGGTTAAACAATCATTAAACTTTCAGAGGATAAAAGATTTAGCAAAGGAGATTGGAAGGACAATTCTCTTATTTAGGATTACTGAGAAAGGGAGTTATACATTTATTATTAAACCAAGAGATGGTTTTGAATTTATAACTATTCCGGAATTTAATAGCAAAAGATTAGATGAGATAATGGTAAAGTATGAAGATAATAAGCCAGTGGATGGTTGGGTTTATAGATATTCTAAATATAAAAATATGGTCAGTAATTTTGTAAGGTTTGCTTTCGAGAGAGGAGAGAAGGAGGCAAAGGAAATCTTGGAGAAGGAGAGAGATAATTGGTTTAACACCTTAAAGCCTTTATATGAGGAGTTATTGGCAGAGGTTTTTGAAGGTAAAATATTTGAGAAAGGTGAGAAGATTGTAATCATTCCCAATAAAGGGTTAAATATCTTGCCTATTCATGCCTGTCAAAAAGAGGATGGCAAGTATCTCATTGATGAGTATGAGATAACCTATGCTCCCAACTGTTCTCTTTTGGATTTATGTTATCGAAGGGAGAAGGAAAGGAAAAGGGATAGTTTCTTTGCCATTGCTAATCCAACAGGCGACATTCCTTTTTCTGAGACAGAGGTAAAAGAGATTGAGAAATTATTCATTAATAAAGAGATACACAGAGAGAGGATAGTAAAAGATATTTTGCTGAATAATGTAGATAAATATAATATAATTCATTTTTCAACGCATGGTACTTATCATTTAGGTTCTGCTTTTAATTCCCTTTTATATTTAGGGGTTAATGAGTATTTAACCCTTTCTGAGATTTTTGAGAAGGTGAAACTTCCCAATAGTTGGCTTGTTTCCCTTTCTGCTTGTGAGACTGCTTTAATTGATTATCGTGATATTGCTGATGAGAGTATTGGTTTACATACTGGTTTTCTCTATGCCGGAGCACCAACTGTGATTGCCACTCTTTGGACAGTTGCTGATATTTCAACTGCCTTAATTATGATAAGGACCTATGACAATATATTTAATAAGAATATGGGTAAGGGAGAGGCATTAAGGAAAGCCCAGTTATGGTTAAAGGAGGCGACAAAGAAAGAATTAATAGATTGGGCAAAAGGGAAATCATCGTATATTTTAGGGTTATTAACAAGTTCTCTTTCTCTATTTAAGGATAATGATAAACCCTTTTCCCATCCTTATTACTGGTCGGGTTTCCAATGCTTTGGTACTCATTGACATTTCATAAAATTGGTTTATAATTTTTTAAATGGAGGAAAATTATGAAAAAGAAATTATATTGTCCAAAAGATGGAAGTTTGTTAGAAGAGATTAAAGTTGGAAAGACAGTTGTTGACCAATGTCCTAAATGTCAAGGTGTTTGGTTTGATTTTAAAGGCGACGAACTTATCAAAATTCTTGCGTTGGGATATGATAATTTACCGGAAAAATTGAAAGAGAGTTGGGAAGAAGGAGGTGGACAACTAACATTAACTGAAAATAGAGAATATAAATGTCCCCGCTGTGGCAATGAACTTTCTACTTATTGGTATCTTGGAGAAAAAGATAGAACTTTTCTTGTTGATGGCTGTTTAAAAGGGTGCGGAGTCTGGCTTGATGATGGAGAATTAAAAAAGGCTTATCAATTTATAAAACCTTCTGTATCAGAGATAAAAGAAAAAGAAATAAAAGAGGGAATTTTTAAAAAGTTATGGAATTATTTGAGAGAAAGATAAAAGGAGGAAAAATGGATACAGAAATGGTTGTGTATTTGTTAGAAGAGAGGTTAGAAGAAATAAAGAAGAATCTCGCTGATTTCTGGCAAGAATTTCTCAAGGAATTGAAGAGCCTTTCGGAGGATTTAATTGCTGATAAAAAAGACTTAGAAAAATGGACGGAAAATATGATTCGGCTTCTTAAAAAATATGAATATACTTGTGGTCTTTTAGAAGGGTTTAATACGAGAATCCGTTTTATCATAAGGGGAATACCAAGCGCATTAGAAACTTATCAGCCTGAGGAGATTCCTGATATTCCCAGTGGCAAAATTTCTGCTTCAAAAAAATATGAAGAAGAAATTGTTAACCGAATAAAGAATATCGTTAAAAAAGCCGAGGAATTAAAATAAAATTAAAAAGTGCTCATTAAAGACCCAACCTTATATCAATTTATTTTTCTTTTTCGTTGGCATTCATTGGAAAAAAAAGAGGAATTTGAATGGCATAAAGAAGCAATCAGAAATTTCTTTTTAGAAGCTTGGGAAAAAGTAGGTCCGAAAGCACCGTTTCCGGAGGCAGAGGTAGATAAATTTTTAAACGAAACAGAGAATTTTCTTTTTGCCCACGAAAAAATCGAAAATTTATTTAAGGATATTCGGATATTGAATTCGGGAGTAAAAAGCGGCGATCAACCAAATTTAAAATTAGAATTGGAAATTCGTGCTTACGATGATGCTGTCCGAATAGAAATTAGTTATCTTTTAGAAGGAGAATATCCTCCCAATTCTTTTTTAATAATAAAAAACGAACTTTTAGATACAAGCAAATTGAAGAAAGAGCCGAGTGGTCGTCACGTTTATATTGGTGAAACCTATTATCCAGCATTCCAAATTGAAAAGTGCGAAGAGCAAGAAGCAAGAAAAATTGCCTCAGAAATTATGAAATATCTTAGTTATCCAGAAGACGAATTTAATATTCTGGAATTTAATTGGGGGTATTTAGCCATCAACCAAAGTAAGAAAGAGAATCCGATAATTCTTTATTGGGATGAGAATGAAAATAAATGGTTGATAGCTAAACTTGTCCATAAGATTTTTTCTTTTCTCTTTTTAAATCGTTACAAATTCTTTTATATTCTAAAATCTTATTTTGACTTACAAGATAAACTTAATAGAGAAGAGCGGGAGATAAATGATTTATGTATTCGGGCTTTAAAAGAGGTGGAACTAAAAAGAAGTGAAAAAGATATTAATATTTTAAAAAGGATGGAAGCAAGTACTGTAGAATTAAGCCAAGTTCTTACCGGTTATGTTCAAAATCTTGCCATCCTTAAAGGATATATAAAAGAGGTTGAAGTTTTATTAGAAGGAATAGAGAAACTTTTAGGAGAGAGTTCTTTGCGAGAGAAAAATAATTCTTTGGTTGATTTTTGGACGAAAGATATAAAATCTACCAAAGAACAATTAAATACGAATTTAAATTTCTATTGGCTGACAAAAGAAACCGGCGATTCTACCTTAGATTTTCTTTATAAAATAGCCGAAATAAGAGATAGTCAATGGGATAGATTTACTAATTTTTTAGTCGGAATTCTTTCCGCTTGGGCAATCCTTGATGTATTTGAAGCCAACCTATCCTGGTGGATAAGAATTATTCTATTGTTTATACTTGCTCCTGCTTTCTATTTTCTTTTGCCAAAACTTCGTATCTGGTTAAAAATGTAGGTATTATCAATATCGTAATTTTACTCAATATCGTAATTTTACTCTATTTTAACTCCAAAATTATCTTTTATAACTTTACCAATAATTTTTGCTTCTTTTATTTTTCCTAAAATCTTGCTATCTTTTTCAACAATTAAAACTATGCCCATTCCCATATTAAAAACTTTATACATTTCTTCTTCTGGAATATTTCCATATTTTTGGATAATTTTAAATATCTTAGGAACTTCCCAGGCTTTTTTGTAAATTATGCAGGAAAGTCCTTTTGGTAAAATCCTTTTTATGTTTTCATAAAATCCACCACCAGTAATATGGGCAATCCCTTTTATTTCTTTTAAATATGGAAAGATTTCGTTTAAATAACTTTTATGAGGAATTAATAATTCATCACCAAGTTTTCTTTTTAAGCCCTTTATTTTTATATTAAATTTTTTAAATATTTTTCTAACCAATGAATAACCATTGGTATGGAGCCCAGAAGAGGGGAGACCTAAAATTATATCTTCTTCTTTTATTTTTCTGCCGTCAATAATATCTTCTTTTTCACAGACACCGATAATAAAACCAACCAAATCATAAACTCCTTTGGGATAGAAATCGGGCATCTGGGCAAGTTCACCACCTACTAATGCTAAATTATTATATTTACATGCCCTTCTTATTCCAGTTATCACTTCTTTAATAACTCTTTCCTCAATTTTACTAAAGGCAATATAATCTAAGAAGAATAATGGTTTAGCACCGATTGTTAGAATATCGTTCACACAATGATTAACAATATCTTCGCCAATTCTTTTATGTTTATTCATTTGACAGGCAATTAAGATTTTTGTTCCTACTCCGTCAACACTGCCAACAAGAACTGGATTTTTATAATTTTTTAATTCAAAAAGGGAACCAAAAAGACCGATATCCGATAGAACAAAAGGAGTTTTTGTTTTTCTTGCTTCTTTTTTTATAAATTTTTTTATTAGGGATAATCTATCAATATCAACACCGGCTTGTTTATATAACATTAGCAGTTATTTTGTGAGTTATCGCTTTTAAAAATTTGATAAGTTTATTATAATCCCAGGTGTTGATAACATCTTCTTTTTCAAGCCATCCTCTTCTTGCAATACCGACGCCAAATCGCATCCATTCTAAATCTCTAACAGCATGGGCATCGGTATTGATGGCAATTTTTATTCCCATTGATTTTGCTTTTCTTAAATGTAATTCGTCTAAATCAAGTCTATCTGGATAGGCATTGAGTTCTAAAACCTTATTATATTTTTGAGCATATTCTAAAACCTTTTCAATATCAACCTCATATCCTTCTCTCTTAGAAATCAATCTTCCTTGAGGATGGGCAATGATATGGACATAAGGATTTTTAATTGCTTCAATTAATCTTTCAGTAACCTTCTTTTTAAACCCTTGATGAATAGCAGCAACCACAATATCACATTCCTTTAATATTTCATCAGAAAAGTCTAAGCCTCCATCCGGTAGAATATCTACTTCAATTCCTTTTAAGATTTTTATATCTTTATATTTTTTAGATAATTTATCTATCTCCTCCCATTGTTTTTTTAATCTTTCTTCATCTAAGCCATGGGCATATTTAGCGAATTTAGAATGGTCGGTTATTGCAATATATTGATAACCAATTTTTCGGCAGGCATTTACCATTGTTTCTAACTCATCCAAACCATCGGAATAAGTAGTATGAATTTGGAAGTCTCCTTTTATATCTTTTAATTCAATTAATTTTGGCAATTGTCCTTTTTGGGCTGCTTCAATTTCGCCACGGTCTTCTCTTAACTCCGGCGGAATCCAAACCAAACCAATTGCTTTATATACCTCTTCTTCAGTTCTACCAGCAATCATTTTATCTCCTTTAAATACGCCATATTCAGAAATTTTTAATCCTTTATCTTTGGCAATACTTCTTAGTTTAATATTATGGGCTTTTGAACCAGTAAAATATTGTAGGGCAGCACCATAGGATTCTTCCGGTACAATTCTTATATCTACCTGTCTTGCTTCTTTACCTTCACCAATCATTACTGATGCCTTTGTTTCGCCAGCAGCAAGAATTCTTGATACTTTTGGATACTTGGTAAAATATTCAATTATTTCTTCTCTATCTTTATCGTCACAGGTGACAAGAATATCAATATCACCAATTGTCTCTTTCCATCTTCTTAAAGAGCCTGATGGGCAAACTTCTTTTACTTTTTTATTTTTCTTTAAATATTCAACAACATTTTCGGCAATTTCTAAAGCGGTATCAATTGGTATTCTTGCTTGTGATTGTTCATATAACTCAATACCTTTTTTAATATTTTCAACCTTTTTCTCACCCATTCTAAATAATTTTGCCAATGAGCCATCTTCAATCACTCTTTTTAGGTCTTCTAAATTTTTTACACCAAGTTCTTTATGTGCTAAAGCCAATGTTTTTGGACCAAGATTTTGGATTGATAGAAGTTCTAATAACCCTTCAGGAATTCCTTCTAAGGCTTCTTCATACTTTTTCATTTTACCGGTTTCCAAATATTCCTTAATCTTTTTTTCAATCCCTTCGCCAATTCCTGGTATTGAACGTAATTTCCCTTTTTTATAAAGTTCTTCAATATCTTCGGTTAATTCTTCCAATACCCTTGCTGCTTTCCGGTAGGCAATAACTTTGAATTGTAACTCACCCTTATATTCTAAGGCATCAGCAATGGTGTCAAAAATTTTTGCCAATTCTTTATTTTTGCTCATAACATTCCCAATTATTATTTGGCAATTTAGTTATCTTATAATATTTTTGATTACAGAAACATAAGAAAATAGTCTTTCTTTCTCGGGTTTTAAAATCTTCCACAATCTCTTTATATAAAATTTTTTCAATGAGAAATTCTTTGCCATCAATTAAAATTGCCCTTGGTCTTTCTTCTCCTTTATAACCAGAATAAATTTTTACTTCCAGCATTAATTTGTTTATCTGATGAAAAGGATTTTTCTTGCATCCTTTCTATCCTTGGAGATGATAAAATAAATACCCGGTTTAACTTTTTCTTTATTTAACTTTTTCCCTAAGGGATCAAAGATTGAATAATCTTTTTCTAAATAAATTAACTCTTTTTTAAAAAAGACTGTTTTCGTATTTTTACTAAAAATTGGCTTAAATTTATTTTCCTCTATTCCAATTGGTCTTTCTCGATAAGAATAAAATAGGGTTGTTTTATTTCCCAGAATAAAGAAGAAGGTTTGGAAATCAGGAACATAAACCATTGAACTTCCTTTTGTTTTATTTATTGGTAATGAGTCAATGAGATACCAACTATCTCCTTGGGTATATTGCCAGAATTGGGGAGTCCCCCCTTTTAGACAATAAATTTTACCATCTTTATAAGCAAGGGCAGTGCCGTTTTTTGGTTTTTTCTTTTTGCTACTATTTGGTGGTGCATCGGGAAGAGAGGATAATTGGACAAAAGAATCGGTAAAGATATTATATTTATAAAAATCACCATATTTTCCTTTTAAAATATAAATATTATATCTACCATCATAGGCTAAACAACTTCCTTCGTCCATTGGTTTACCACTGGGATTTGTTGGAGTATTATTTCTTTTTATCCAAGTATCCCGTTCAATATGATAGGAATATAAATTGTTAGTCTTGGAACCGTAAAGGAGATAGATAAAACTGGAATCTAATTTTTTCACATAAACCATATCACAACCACTTTTTAATTTTGCCTCTTTTTGCGAAGGATATTTAAAACCATAAGGAACATCCTTTTTTCTTTCCCATTTTCTTTGGGAAATATCATATCGCCAGAATTCCAAAGTATTACCACCTTTGATGAGATAGATATAATTAGAATTATCGCTTACTAAGGCGCACCCTTTTTTTACTTTCTTTTTCTTTTCTCCACCGGGAATAGTTTCTAATTTTTGCCAGTTATCACTTAAAATATCATAAAGAATAAAATTATTGGTTTTACTACCAGTTATCGCATAAATAAATCTCGGAGGTAAGTAAGTCATATCGCTTCCATCTTTAATCGGTTTCTCAGCAATCAAATCCTTTCTTTTTTTCCATCCTGGTTCAGGAAGACTGTAAGTAAAAATTGTATCATAATAGACAATTATTGGATTACGGTCATTTGTTATAAGCGAACAGATTACTGGATGGATACCAGAAGTTAAAGTAATATTTTCAAAAATAACTGTGTCATAAGCAGGATAATAAATAGCGGAAGAAAGATGACCACTTCTTCGAAAGGTATTTTCACCGATTTTAATTGTTAAAAGATAATCTCGGGAGAAGAAGGAATCATTTCTCGTGATAACTTTTAGATTAAAAGGCACCTCGGCAAAAATTGTTTCCGGTGTAATTTTTTCAATATAAAAATAATAAGGAGTAAAAGTATCAATAAGATTAATAGTATCTTTAATTTTATTAGAAATCGTCCAGATATAAGGTCCAAAATAATTAGTATCCCAAACAGTTGTTAATGTTTGATATTTTAAAAAATCTCCTTCCCTTCGCCAAACTTTAATTACTAAAGTATCATAAGGTTGAATTTCTAATGACTTTAGATTTAAAGCATAATAGTTCCAAAGATTACCTTGTTGCGGAGTTAATTGGCAAGAATCAATTATAAACTTGTTATTTCTTTTTAAATAGGCTTTCATATAAGCAATTGGTGATAGAGGTTCATAAGGCAGAATATTAGAGATAATAAAAGTTACCGCATTGGGATAGATATCAAATATTAAATTACTTTCACTTTTTCTAAAATTTTTAATCCGAAAACTTAATGTTTCCTGAAAATTAGAAAGAATGCCAATCGTCTCTCCTAAAACATCGGCAAAAAATTGATATCGGGCAAAACCATTACCTAATCTAAAAATTTCGGCATAAATTGTGTCAGGAGTATTTTGGGTATATACTTTGATTGTTTCGATTTCTACCTCTGGTTCAATACGAACAAAACCAATCATCAATTGAGAAAAAGCAAAGGGAGCAATAAATAAAATAATCAAATATCTCATTTAATTAATTATGAATATATTTTTTTAAAAAATCAATATTAAAATTAGGTAATTTTGTATTGATAAACCCGATATTTTTTATAAAGTTTAACTCCCCAGGTTTCTATCGGTCTAATTATTTCGATATTATCCTCTAAAATCCAAGATACTTCTCCCCATTCATAACCAAGTTTTTTACCACCTAAAAAGGTTTCGTAGTAAAGTAAGGCATCAACTCCGATTTTTCTATATTTCTTTTTTACTCCCAATGCCCAAAGTCGACCACTTTTAATCTTTCTTTGATAATATAAAAATTTAAAAATCCCAAAGGGGAAAAGTTTACCATTGAGATGAATTAAAACTTCATTATAATTAGGTAGAGCAATACTTATTCCGGCTGGTTCACCATCTATTTCAACAATGGGAATTATTTCGCTTTTGGCAATCGGTTTTAATTTCTTTCCTAAATAATTGATTTCTTCATCAGTTAGGGGAGTAAAATCCCAATTTTCTTGCCAGGCATCATTATATATTTCTTTTATCTTTCTTAATTCGACATCTAATATTTTTAAGTTTACATTTCTCACTTGGAATCTTTCTTTCTTTTTTAATTTTTCAATTAGGTTGGCAATTTTTTGAGGCACAAATTGGTCTAAATTAATATAATAGGCATATAAATCCTTTGCCTTCTCCATTCCGTATCTTTCAGCAAATTCTAAATAATAAGGAGGATTATAGGACATCTTTATAACTGGCGGAGAATCAAATCCTTCATAAAGAAAAGCACATTCATCGTTTAAAGCCGGGTTGGCTGGACCAACCATCAGTTCCATTCCTTTTGATTTTAACCATTCTTTGACAGTATCAAATAAAGCACAGGCTACATCAAAATTGTTTACTACTTCAAAGAAACCAAAAAAACCAACATTTTTTTTATGATGGTTGATATAATTATAATCAATAATACCAGCAATTCTACCAACTATCTCGTTTTTAAAATAGGCTAAAAAAAGTTCAATATCAGCATGGCGGAAATAGGGATTTTTATTTTTAGAGACAGTTTCTTTCACATCACTAATAAGAGGCGGAACAAAATTCTTATCACCTTGGTAAATTTTAAAAGGTAATTTTGCAAATAAATCTAAATCATTTTTATTTTTAACCTTTTCAATTTTTATTAATTCTCTCATAAGTATTTTGTCAATTTTTTAAATACCTCTAAAGCAAACTCAATATCTTCTTCGGTATGAATTGCCATGTAACTGGTTCTAATTAGTGAACGGTTAGGCGGAACTGCCGGTGGAATAACGGGATTGGCAAATATTTGATTTTCAAATAGCAAATGCCAGAATTTTAAGGTTTTCATATCTTCGCCAATGATTATGGGAATTATTGGTGTGACACTTTCACCCGTATCATAACCAAGTTTTTTTAAACCTTCCCGCATTTTTTCAGTAATCTTCCAAAGGTGTTTTCTTCTTTCTGGTTCCTTTTGGATTATTTCTAATGCTTTAGAAGCAGCGGCCACTGAGGCCGGTGGCAAAGCCGCAGAAAAAATAAGGGAACGGGCATTGTGACGAATATAACTAATTACTTTCTTCTCACCAACAACAAATCCACCAATTGTGGCAAAGGATTTGGAAAAGGTGCCCATTATTAAATCAACCTTATTTTCTAAACCAAAATATTCAACAGTACCGCGACCATTTTCACCCATCACACCTACTGCGTGGGCTTCGTCAACTAAAATTCGGGCATTATATTTCTCTGCTAAATTGACAATTTCTGGTAGATTACAAAGGTCGCCTTCCATACTAAAAACGCCATCAACCACAATAAGTTTTCCAGAATTTTTTGGAAGGGATTTTAAAATTCTTTCCAAACTTGCCATATTATTATGGGGAAATCTTTTCACATTACCAAAAGATAATTTACAGCCATCAATAATAGAAGCATGGTCAAGTTTATCGGTAATCACATAATCATTTTTACTTACTAAAGAAGAGATGATGCCCAAATTAGTTTGGTAACCGGTAGAAAAAACAATACAATCGTCGCGATTAAAGAATCTTGCCAATTTTTCTTCTAATTCTAAATGTAAATCTAAGGTGCCGTTTAAAAATCTTGAACCAGTGCAACCGGTTCCATATTTTTTTATTGCTTCAATTGCTGCTTCTTTTAATCTTGGGTCATTAGTTAATCCTAAATAATTATTAGAACCAAGCATTAAATATTTTTTACCATTAATTATTACCCAATTATTAGTTTCTGATTCAATTGGTGTGAAATAAGGATAATAACCTTTGGTTATTGCCTCTTCTACCTTTTTATAATAGATTTCACATTTATCAAATAAATCCATAGTTTAATAAGCCCGGGCGTAATAAATTATCAATTTAGTCTTTTTGCCACAAACAATACATTTTCCTTCTTTTTTTTCAAAAGGGATACAACGGGGAGTTGTTTTTGTTTCATTTTTAATCTTCTCTTCGCATTCCTTTTTTCCGCACCAAAAGATTTTCGCCATCCCTTTTCTCTCTAATATTTCCTTTTTCATTTTCTCCAATTCTTCATAAAAAAAGATTCTTTCTTTTAAAAAATTTTCTGCTTTTAAATAAAGATTTCTTTGGGTTTTATCTAAAATAATTTTTAAATTTTCTTTTAAATTATTCCATTTTATATTTTCTTTAATCTGATAATCCCGACTCACCACTCTTACTTCTTCTTTTTCTAATTCTTTTTCTCCAATTTCAATTCGTAAGGGCACACCTTTTAATTCCCATTCGTTAAATTTCCAACCCGGAGTATATTCTCTCCGGTCATCCAAATGGGTTCTAAACTCCTTTTTTACCTCTTCTTTTAAAATATTACATTTTTCAAGAATTTTCTCATCTTTTTTACCATAAAGGATGGGAATAATAACAATTTGAATTGGCGCAATTCGGGGAGGCAAAATAAGACCATTATCATCACCGTGCGTCATAATTAAAGCACCGATTAACCTAGTAGAAACTCCCCAAGAAGAACCCCAAGCATATTTTTCTTTATTATCTCTATCAAGAAATTTAATATTAAAAGCCTTAGAAAAATTCTGTCCCAAGTTATGGGTAGTTCCCGATTGCAAGGCTTGACCATCAGGCATTAAGGCTTCTACCGTGTAAGTTCTTAAAGCACCGGCAAATCTTTCGGAAGGTGGTTTGAGACCGGCAATTACCGGCAAAGCGAGTTCTTCTTTTAAAAATTCAATATAAATATTTAAAATTAGTTTTGCTTCTTTTTCGGCTTCTTCAAAGGTTTCGTGTAAAGTATGACCTTCTTGCCATAGAAATTCGGTAGTTCTCAAAAATAATCGGGTAGTTTTTTCCCAGCGGACAATGTTGCACCATTGATTAATTAGAATTGGTAAATCCCGATAGGATTTTACCCATTTGGCATACATACTGCAGATAATCGCTTCGGAAGTTGGTCTAACTGCTAATTTTTCAGATAAATCTTCTTCGCCACCTTTCATTACCCAGGCTACTTGAGGAGCAAAACCTTTCACATGTTCTGCTTCTTTTTTTAAAAAACTTTCAGGAATAAAAAGAGGAAAATAGGCATTTTGATGTCCGGTTTCTTTAAATCTTTTATCCAAGGATTTCTGAATATTCTCCCAAATATTATAACCATAAGGTCTAATTACCATACAACCTTTTATTGGTGCATAATCTGCTAACTCAGCTTTCAAAATCACTTGGGTATACCATTCGGAGAAATTTTCGCTTTTCTTAACCAACTCTTTCATATTTTAAAAGATACGTAAAATTTTTAAATTGTCAATAAGAAGAAGAATAAAAAGAAAAAAGAGATAATAACTAAAATAATAAAACTTTCTCTTGATTACTAAATATTTTAAGAAATAAAGGGCAAAAAGTCCAAAAAGAAAAGAAGAAAGAAACCCAAAAAAATAAGGAAGAGTGAATAAGAGGGAAGTATTTTTATAAAATTCTAAAACATTGGCACCGATAATTGTTGGCAGTCCTAAGAGAAAAGAGAAATAAAATCCTTCTTCTTTTTTAATTCCTAAATATAAAGCACCAGCAATCGTTGAGCCTGAACGAGAAATTCCCGGAAAAATTCCCAAGGTTTGAAAAATTCCGATAACTAAGGATTGAAAATAATTAATTGAAAAAAATTTTTCTTTGGTATATTTGGTAAAAAATATTAAGAGACTGCTTATTAAAAAGAAATAGGGCAGGAAATAAAAATTAGAAAAAGTCTTTTCAATAATATTTTGAAAAGGTAATACGATTATTATAATGGGGATTAAAGCAATAATAATTTTTAATAAAAGAAAATAATTTTTATTTTTTATTTCTTTTTTAATTAAGCTAAAAAGGAAAAAGATTAATGAAAAAGTTGTTCCTAAATGGAGATAAAGAATAAAAGGGATATCCGGGTTTAATTTCAAAATTTTTTGAAATATTAATAAATGACCGGAACTGGAGATGGGAAGAAATTCAGTCAATCCTTGTAAGGCGCCTAAAAAAATTGCTTTGAAAATATCCATTTAAAAATAATAAGTATAACCAAAATAAATTCTTGCGTCAAAGAGATTTGCTCCGATTGGTAAGGCAAAGGTTAGATAAAAAATACCATTTTTTGTGAAGAATTCCGAGCCTAAACCATAACTCGTTAAAGAAATCGGTTTTTCATTTTTCCCATATCCGTAATCAATAAAAAGATAAGGGAAGAAGAGATTTTTATATAGATATTTAAGGTGATTGCGAAACACTAATAAAAAAGGAGAGAGATATTTATTTTCCGAAAAACCCCGGACATTATTTTTCCCACTTATTGAAAATTTTTCGTAATCATAAAGGGTATCTTTTAGGAAAATATTGCCTAAGAAAAGTTCGGAATGGAGAAGAAAATTTTCTTTTAAAAAGGAGAAGAGAAATTCTAATTTCATTTCGGTTTTTAATTTTAGGTTATTTGGTCGGTTGGCAATTTTTCTTTCGCCGGCTAATGCTTTTAAGGAAAGATAAAATCCTTGCTGGTAATTACTAATTTTATTATTAAAAATTAATTCCTGACCAATGGAAAAAGTTTGTGAAGAGGGATAGGTTAATAAACGGGAGTTATTAAGTTCCTTTTGGAAGATAAAATTTAGTGTGAACTCATCAATTTTTGTTGGCAAATAAAAGTTAAAATCTAAATTAAAAACAGAATAACTGGTATCAAAGTTTTTAAAATAAGTAGAAAATAAGATCTTTTTAAATATAAAAAGGTAAGGCTGTTGATAAGAGAAGGAGTAAAAATTTTTGCTCTGCTCTTTTTCTATTGCTAAATTAAATTCTTCTAAATTATTTAAAAAATTAAAAATTCTTAAACTTAAATTTAGGAAAAGAATTTTTTCATTAGGAAGATAAGAAAAAAGAAAGAAAAAATTGTTTTTCCTTTGATTAGGAAAGGAAAAGGTTAAAGAGTATTTTTTTTCCTCGTTGAGAATAAGAAAATAATTATCAATATCAAGATTAAGATTTCTTTTAATATTTTTTTTCATCTTTTCAATTAAACTTTTTTGGAAATAGAAGGGTTTAACAAATCTTGCTCCTTTTT
>JBDRVL010000002.1:0-28500 GCA_039801845.1 Caldifarciminota bacterium
TATGTGAGGCAATTGTCAGAAATTATTTAAATGTGGTAGCAAAAGGTAAAGAGATAAAGCCGTTAATTCTATTTCAAGGTGGTGTAGCAGCAAATGTGGGAGTAAAAGAAGCGTTTAAGAAAGAATTAAAACAAGAGATAATTGTTCCTGAATATTTTTTAGTAATGGGAGCAATTGGTGCGGCAATTTTAGCAAAAGAGGAAACAAATGGTAATGGAAGTAAATTTTATGGGTTTGAAATAGCCAATTGTGACTTTGAAACAAAAGCAGTAGAATGTGAAGGTTGTGCTAACCGTTGTGAAATAATTCATACTTATCGGAATAATGAACTTATTGATATTTATGGTGACCGCTGTGGCAAATGGTCTGGTGGATAAATCCTATTTGAAGTTTTTTGTAAGAATAGTAGAGAATACCGATATAGGGATAATCCTATATCTATATAAGTTCTTTGATTTTCAATGATTTAGAAGTATATACCCCCTCTTCCTATCAATAGAATATTTTGTTATTTTTAATATTTACAAAATCATAATTTTTCATTATTATATATAATGAAGGAACGGGTTAAAAGGGTTAGCGAACTTTTAAAAGAGACGGTTGCCGAAATAATTTTAAAAGAATTTGACAATCCTCATCTTGGTTTTATAACAATTACTGCGGTGGAAATGACGAAGGATTTAAAAAAAGCAATTATCTTTTTTACTTGTTATGGGAATGAAGAGAAAGAATTAAGAGCAAAAAAAATTTTAAATGAAAGTAAAGGTTATATAAAAGAAAGACTATCAAGTAAAATTATTTTGAAATACATGCCGGATTTAAAGTTTGAGATTGATGAAGGATTAAGAAAACAAGAAAAGATCGATAGATTGCTTAAAGAATTAAAAAATGATGAGAGGAATAATTTTGGTGGATAAAGAAGTGGGTCTCTCTTCTTACGATTTGATTAGAATTGTAAAAAATCAAATAGGTAGCAATTTTAAAATTGGACATTCCGGTACATTAGATCCTTTGGCTTGTGGAATTGTTATTCTCTTATTTAATGAAGCAACAAAAATAAGTAATTTTTTAATGGATTACGAAAAAGAATATGTTGGCGTAATAAAATTGGGAATAGAGACTGATACCGATGATATAACTGGTAATGTAATAGAAAGAAAAAAGGTTCCGAAGTTAAAAAAGGAGGAGATATTAGAAATTTTAAAAAATTTTGTGGGAAAGGCAACTCAAGAACCGCCGGTATATTCAGCAATTAAGATTAAAGGAGAACCAAGTTATTTAAAAGCCAGAAAGAAAGAAGAGGTTCTTCTTAAAAAGAGGTTAGTAGAGTGCTACCAAATTGAATTGATTGATTATTTTAGAGATACAATGTTAATAAAAGCGGTGGTGGGCAGAGGATTTTATTTACGTTCTTTAGCAAGGGATATTGGTAAAAAAATTGGCTGTGGTGGCACATTAGCAGGTTTAAAAAGAGTAAGGATTGGTAAGTGGCAGATTAAAGACTGTTTAAAAACTTGGGAACTTTCTTATGAAAATATCAAAAAAAAATTAATCCCAATAAGAGAGGCTCTTTATAAGTTTAAAGAATATTTTTACAACAAAAAGGCAATTGAAAAGTTTAAAAAAGAAAAAAAACTTTTTTGTGAAGATAATATTTTAGGTTACTGTAAGGTGATTTCAGAAGATGAGAAAATTTTGGTTATCGGTGAGAAAGAAAATAATTTTATAAAGTTTTTAAAATTGATTTATGAAGATAATTAAAGAAAAGGAAGGAGAAGGGTTTAAAAATAGTGTGATTACCATTGGTGGTTTTGATGGCGTCCATTTTGCCCATCAGATAATAATTGAGAGATTGATAAAAAGTAAAGAAGAATTAAAGATTTTTTGTGGGTTGGTTACTTTTGAGCCTTTACCTTATTTATATTTTCATCCCGACTTTCATTTTCTTTTAACACCTCTTTCGGAAAAGATAAAAATTTTAGAAAATTTAGGGTTAGACTTTCTTTTTATATATAATTTTAATAATTCTTTTGCCAATTTGGAACCCTTAGAATTTTTAAATAAATTAAAAGAGGATTTAATGCCCAAAAAGATTGTAATTGGCAGTGATTTTCATTTTGGTAAAGAGCGAAAAGGCGATGTGAAACTTCTAAAAAATTTCTGTGAGAAGGAAGGCATACTTATTGAGGTTATCTTGCCAATCAAAAAAAGTGGGGTAGAAGTGAAGAGTACAACTATTAGAGAGAAATTGATATTGGGAAATATTAAAATTGCTAATCTTCTTTTGGGTCGGGAATATTCAATAAAGGGAAGAGTTATTAAAGGAACAGGTAGAGGAAGTTTGATTGGTTATCCAACTGCTAATTTGGAATTGTTAGAAAAAAATAAATTAATACCTCAAGATGGAGTTTATGCTGGTAAAGTTGTAATTGAGGGCGAAAATAAAATTTACTTAGGAGTATTAAATATTGGTGAAAGACCAACTTTTGGTACTGGGATGAGAAGTATTGAAGTGCACATTTTAAATTTTAATAAAGATATTTTGGGTAAAGAGTTAGAAGTTTTTTTTATTCAAAGGATAAGACCGGAATTTAAATTTGAAAATGTTGAGAAATTGAAGGAGAGGATAAAAGAGGATATTGAGGAAAGTATTAAAATATTTAAAAAGGAGAGATTATGGGAAGAAGATGTGAAATTTGTGGAAAGACTGCGGTAGTAGGTCATAATATTAGTCATGCTCATAATGTAACTAAAAGGAGATTTAATCCTAATTTACAAAGGATAAAAATCAAAATTGGTAAAAAAGTAAAAAAGGCATGGGTTTGTACCCGTTGTATTAAAAGTAATAAGGTAATAAAAGCATAGGAGGATTAATGAGAGTATTGATTACTGGTATTACGGGTTTTGTTGGTAGCCATTTGGCGGAATATCTTTTATCAAAAAATTATGAAATTTATGGCACTTATCGTTGGCGGAGTCGGATGGAAAATATTATTCACATTAAAGAAAAGTTAAAACTTTATGAATGCGACTTAAAAGATGCAGCAGCTGTTTATAATTTGATAAAAGAGATTAAACCGGATATGATTTTTCATTTAGCTGCCCAAAGCTATGTACCGATGTCTTGGTCTTGTCCTTCGGAAACAATTATTACTAATGTAGTTAGTCAAATAAATATTTTAGAATCGGTGAGAAATTTAAAACTTGATTCCTTAATTCATATTGCCGGCTCTTCAGAAGAATATGGATTAGTTTATGAAAATGAAATACCAATTAAAGAGACAAATCCTTTAAGACCTTTAAGTCCTTATGGAGTAAGTAAAGTGGCTCAGGATTTACTTGGTTATCAATATTATAAAAGTTATAATTTAAAAATTGTGAGAACAAGAGCTTTTAATCATGAAGGACCGCGAAGAGGAGAGGTATTTGTTACCTCTAATTTTGCTAAACAGATTGCCGAAATTGAAAAAGGAAAAAGAGAACCGGTGATTTATGTTGGTAATATAGAAGCGGTGCGTGATTTTACCGATGTTCGAGATGTGGTGAAAGCATATTATTTAGTATTAACCAAAGGGAAAGTTGGTGAGGTTTATAATATCGCTTCGGGAAAAGGTTATAAAATAAAAGAAATTTTAGATTTTTATTTAGAAAAAAGTAAAGTTAAAGTAGAGGTGAAAGTAGATGAAAAAAGATTGAGACCTTCCGATGTAGAACTTTTAATTGGCGATGCCACAAAGATAAAAGAAGAATGTGGTTGGCAACCAGAGATACCAATTGAAAAGACTTTAGAAGACTTACTTAATTACTGGCGAGAAAGAGTGTAGATGAAAATTTTGATCACTGGAAGTGAAGGTTTTGTGGGGCGATATCTTTTGAATTTTTTACTTAATAAAGGTTATGAAGTTTATGGCACTTATTATGCTTCACCAATTGAGGTAAAAGAGAATCTCTTTTTTTTAGATATCAGAAAAAAGGAGGATGTTAAGAATTTATTAGAAAAATTAAAACCAGAAGGGATTTTCCATCTTGCTGCTCAAACTTCTGTAGCCTTTTCTTATCAAGAAGAATATTTAACTTATGAGGTTAATACTTTAGGAACTTTAAATTTTCTTTGGGCAATAAAGGAATTGGCTCTTAAATCTCGCTTTATTTATATTTCTACTGCTGAGGTTTATGGTTCAGGAAAAGAAAGGAAAAAAATGAAAGAGGAAGATGAGTTAAATCCGATAAGTCCTTATGCTTTAAGTAAATTTTTTGCCGAAAGAATTGTTCAATATTATGTAAGAGTTCATGATCTGGATGCCTTAATTTTAAGGCCTTTTAGTCATACTGGAATTGGTCAAAATGAAAATTTCTTTTTTCCTTACTGTTGTAAAAAAATTGCTGAGATAGAAAAGAAACAAATTCCACCGGTTTTAGAAGTTGGTAATTTAGAGGTAGAAAGGGATTATTTAGCTGTTGAGGATGTTGTAGAAGCCTATTATCTTGCTCTTCTTTATGGTAAAAAAGGTGAAATTTATAACATAACTAATGGCAAACCAATAAAATTAAAAGATGCCTTAGAGTTTTTATTTAATCAAACTAATGTTAAAATCAAAATAGTTTTTTCAAAGGAAAAAGAAAGAAAATGGGATATTACTTTTCTTTCCGGTGACAATACTAAATTTAAAAATTTAACAAAATTTGAACCAAGATTAGAAATTAAAGATATTTTAATAAAAATGCTTAATTATTACCGAAAAGAAATCTGATCCGGAAAGAGTTTAAGGTAAACTTTTCTTTCTCGGGGTCCATCAAATTCACACAGAAAAATTCCTTGCCAAGTGCCTAAAATAATTTTTTTATTTTCAAAAAAGATAATAGCAAAAGAGTTGATTAAAGAAGTTTTAATATGGGCATCAGCATTACCCTCAGTATGTTCATAGGTTCCATTTTTAGGAACCAAACGGGATAAGGTATTATTAATATCACTAACTACTGAGGGATCATAATTTTCGTTAATAGTTACTCCACAAGTAGTGTGGGGCACATATAGATAACAAATTCCGGAATTTATTCCACTTTTACTTATTACTTCTTCAACCTTTTGAGTTATATCAACAAAAACAATTTTTTTGGGTGTAGTAATTCTTAAGGTATAGTACATTTTTAATACAATTTTTGATATTGATGGTCTAAAATTGTTAAATTGGGGTAGTTTTCTAAGAATTTTAATAAATTACTTTTAGTTTTTAAAGAAGCATCAGCGGAGTTATTGATAAAACAGATAGCTAATTTAGAACGTTGCCATAAATCTTGGTAATCCATTTCTAATATTGAAATATTAAATTCTTTTTTTAACCGAGCAAATAGAGAATTAATAAATCTTCTTTTATCTTTCAAAGATTGACCATTACCGCAAAGACAATCGATGATTAATAAACCAACGGTCATTTATTCTTCAATATAACATTCGAGTAAATCTTCTTCCTGCAAATCCTCAAGTCCACTAATACCGATTCCACATTCATAATTTGCTTCAACCTCTTTTACATCTTCTTTAAATCTTTTTAAAGAAGTTATTTTTCCTTTAAAAACTTCGGTATCTTTTCTAAGAACTTTGATAATACCATCTTTTACCATCTTTCCTTCTAAGACCAAAGCACCAGCTACCAACCCTACTCCTTTTATATTAAATACTTTCTTTACCACTGCTTTACCAATTAATACCTCTTTTTTCTCTTCTTCTAAAAGACCCAACATTGCTGCTCGAATATCAGCAATTGCTTGATAAATAATGTTATAGGTTCTTATTTCAACTTTCTGGCGGTCGGCAATTTCTTGGGCATCACTTAAAGGAGATACATGATAACCAACAACAATTGCTTCCGAAGCAGCAGCTAATAATACGTCTGATTTAGTAATTGCTCCGATACCGGCATGAATAACTTTAATTTTCACTTCTTCCAATGAGAGTTCCTCCAAAGCATGTTTTATTGCCTCTAAAGAGCCCATCACATCGGCTTTTAAAACAATTTTTAGCTCTTTAATTTCACCTTTTTGAATTTTCTCTTGAATTGATTGTAAGGTTAATTTTTTTTGTAATTTAAACTTTTCATTTTGCTTTTGTAATTTTCGTCTTTGGGCTAATTCGCGAGCAATTTTTTCATTTTCCACAACAATAAACCTCTCGCCTGGCTCAGGAATTTCCGAAAAACCAGTAATTTGGCAAGGATTAGCAGGATCGCTAAATTCAATCCTTTTAAACTTATCCGGTAAAACATCAAAAATATCCCTTACCTTTCCATAAGTTTCTCCGCAGACAAAGAAATTTCCTCTCTCAATTCTTCCTTCATAGGTTAGGATCGTACTAACAATTCCTCTTCCTTTATCAATTCGACTATCAATTACTACTCCTTTTCCTAAACCTTCAAAAGGTGCTTTAAGGTTTGCAATGTGGCTGACTAAAAGAATTGCATCTAATAAATCATCGATGCCATACCCGGTATAAGCAGAAGTTTCAACAGCAATTACATCGCCGCCATATCCCTCAACCCGAATTCCGTAATTGGCTAATTGGGCTTTCACTTTTTCCGGGTTAGCGTCAGGTAAGTCGATTTTTGTAATTGCTACAATGATTGGTACACCGGCTGCACGAGCATGATTTATTGCTTCTTCTGTTTGAGGTTTTACCCCTTCGTTAGCAGCCACTACCAAAATAGCAATGTCGGTTATTTGAATTCCTCTTGCTCTCATCGCCGTAAATGCTTCGTGCCCAGGAGTGTCAAGAAAGATAATTTTTTCATTTTTGTAATTAACTACTGAAACTCCTACGTGTTGAGTGATTCTACCAACTTCTTTTTCAGCAATTTTTGTTTTTCTGATGTAATCTAATAATGTTGTTTTTCCATGGTCAACATGACCAATCACAGTTACTACCGGCGGTCGAGATTTTAAAGTAATTCCTTCTAATTTTCTTTCAATCGGTGTTTCTTCTTTTACAATAATTTCCTTCTTGAATTCATCGGCAAGGAGGTAAATAGTATCTAAATCCAATCGTTGATTGATTGTAGCAATTAGACCTAATTTTAAACAGGCTTTAATAATATCGCTTGGTAATACATCAAAAGCAGCAGCCAATTGAGACACAGTCATAAAAGGGATGACCTCAATTTTAACTTTTTCCGAAGGTTTTTCCTCTTTTTTCTCAATTTTTCTGATTTTGGTAATTGACCTTTGTGTTTTAGTTTCATTTGGTTTGATTGGTTCCTCTTTTTTTTCTTCTTTTAATTCTTCCTTTTTTTCAATTTTACTAGCATATAATTTTTCTTCTTCTTTAATTTTTCTTCTTATTGCTTCGTATTCTTCAAGGGTAACAAAAGAAGTGTATCCCCTTTCTTTAAATCCTAATTCTTTTAACAAATTAACAATTGCCTTTGGTGAAAGATTAAGTCTTTTGGCAACTTCATTTACTTTCAGGCGTTCGGTTTTCATAAAATTAATTTTCGTTCTCCTCTTCTGTTTCTTGTACGAAAAATTTCTCCTTTATCTTTTCTTCCACATCTTTTTTTAATTTTTTCACCTGTTCAATATCATAATTGATAAATTTACTTATATTTTCATCAGGAGCAGTTAACAAATCAAAGGCATTAATAATTTGGTTTTCCGCTAATTTTTCTAAAAGAATATTAGAAAGATCTAACTCTTTTAACGAAATAGTTTTTGCCTTTTCTTTTACTTGTCTGTCTAAATAATCACTTAATTTTAAAATTTCAATATTGGCACCGGTTAATCGACTAGCGAGATTAACATTGTTACCCTTTTTCCCAACAGCAATTGGATAATCGCTGTCAGGAACAATTACTATATATTTGTCATCCTCTTTTATTACTTCTTTTGTTTTTGCTGGACTTAATGCGCGAGCAATAAAGATTTTTAAATCTTTTGACCACTGAATAATATCAATTTTTTCTTCGCCTAATTCTTTTAAAACATTTTCAATTCTTGAACGTTTAAATCCTACACAGGCACCAACCGGATCAATTTTCTCATCTTCAGAATGAACAGCAATTTTTGTTCGAACTCCAGGAATCCGAGCAATAGCTTTAATTTGGATTATATTTTGTTGAATTTCCGGAACCTCCTTTGTTAAAAGTTTTTTTACAAATTCTTGATGGGTTCGTGATAAATGGACTCTCGGTCCCAAAGGAGTTTTTTCGACTTTTATAACATAAGCTTTTATAACTGCTCCCTGTCGTAATCGATCAGATTTTAAGTAGTCCTGCGGCAAAAGATAGCCTTCCACAGCTCCTAAATTAACAATTACCCGATCTTTAGTAATCTGATAAATTGTGCCAGAAGTGATTTCCTTTTCTTTCTTTTTAAATTCTTCGTACAATTTATTTTTTTCAACCGAACGTAAACGATTTACCAATTCATCGGTAGCTTTCTGAATGGTAGAACGCCCAACTTCATTTAGAGGCAAAGGTACTTTAATTTTATCACCAATTTTCGCGTCCGGCTTTATTGCTTTAGCTTCTTCTAAAGAAATTTCTTTACCAAATTTCATTACCGATTCCGCTACGGTTTTATTTAGAAAAATCTTTATTTCTCCTCTTTCTAAATCAATTTCTACCTCTGGTTCTGAATCTTGACCGTATCTTTTTTTAAGCCCGACAATTAAACTTTCTTTTAAAGCTTCGTTAACATATAACACATCAACATTTCTTTTTCGAGCAATTTCGCTGAGATAATTTAAAATTTCTTCCTTTTTCATTTTTTAAACAACTCCTTAGTAGTTACTTTTACTTCGGCTTTTTTTATCTCTAAATAATTGATATTCACAATTTCACCTGGTTTATGATTAGAGCCTTCTAAAGTTTTTAAAGTGATTAATTCGTTATCAGCATTTAAAAGTTCACCATAGATGTATTCATTCTTTTTTTGAACCATTATCTTTTTACCAATGGCTTTTTTAAAATGCTCAGGATTTTTTAGTTTTCTTTCAACTCCGGGTGAAGAGACTTCTAAAATATAAGAATGGGGTATTAAATCCAAAGCATCTAATTTTAATGATAATAAATTAGATACTTCTTCACAAGTATTAATTGTTACTCCACCGGGCATATCAATATAAACTCTCAAATTTTTTCCATCATATTCTACATCATATAATTCTAATCCCCTTTCCTTCACTGTGTTAAAAATTAAATTATATATTTCTTCTGGCAACTTTTTTTCCATAAAAATAATTATAATATACTTAAAATAAAAGTCAAGATATAATTTTAAAAATTTTTAATAATTAAAATGTGTCACATTTTTTGTAAATTATTGAAATTATATAACTTAAATAATTAATATTTATTTTAAGTTTATCTTGTCGCATTTTGTGAGAAAATTTATTTTTAAATAACTACTAAGGTTTTAATAAAAGCCTTAAAAATCAATATTTTGTTAATTTTTTAAATTTCTCTTTTGGCATACTTTTTGATTTCTATTTATAGAAACAAAAAGGTTCTTTGAAAAGTGGGTAAAATAATAAAAAATAAGATTACTCGCATTTTCACCTCCTTACCACATTGTTTGGGATGTAGTGCGATTTTCCAAAAGGAGGAGAAGAAGAATTATGAGTTCGGGTTCCCGATGGTTAGCACTACATCCCAAATAAGATTCGGGGGTCTAAAATTAGCCTCCCTTTTGAGTTCATAGCCCAGTCCTCATTTTTAGGCCCCCGTAAATGTTGAGGGGAGGAGGAGATGAAAAAAAAGGGCGCTGGTACTCCTGAGCGAAACCGTTCAAAAATAGAGGATGCCACCTCTTAATAATATTTTAGAGGCGAGACGAACGGATCCAGGGTACCGGTAGCCCTTTTTTTGATGGATAAAAGGAGGTGTGGAGTGAAAAAGTTTCTCTTTTTAGTAATTTTCTTTTTTGCTTGTTTAGAAAAACCGAAACTTCCAGAATGGAATACAGAAATAACAATTCCTCTGTTAGAAAAAAAAATTACAATCTTTTCTTTTTTAGATTCTCATCATTTTGTCTTTAATTCTGATTCAACCTTTAACTTCTTTTATCAAAATAATTTTGATACGATTTTTCCGATAACAAAAATTAATTTTAACATCAATGGATTTAATAGCATTTATTATTTTAATAATTTTGAAATCTATGATACTTTTTATGCTGAAATAATTATTAAGATTGAGGAGATTTTAGGAGTTACGATTCCTGATAGTTTTATTATTTTACCACCAACAAATCTACAAAAAGAATTACAAAAAGTAATTAGTATAAACAACTTTCGTCGAGGTATTATTGAAAAATGTTTTTTGACTTTAAATATTGAAAACCATTCGCTAATAAATTTTAGATATTTTGAAATTAATTTAAGTAATTTGGTTTTAAATCTCGGAATTTTAGAGCCAAATTCTCAAAAGGAGCTGTTGGAGATAATTGAGAATAAATTTATCTCTTCGCCCATTAATTTTTTATTAATTTATGGAGTTTTAACTACTGATTCTTTATTAGTAAGAAAAGACGATTATTTAAAATTGATATTTAAATTCACAAATATTAAATTAGCCGAAGGTGAATTAAAATTTAAAAATCCTGTTTTGAATCATATTTATAAATATTATCTTAATTCACCAACCGATTTTGATTTAAATTATGGAGAAATAAAGGAAGGCTATTTAGATTTAGATTTTATTAATCAATTTTCCTTTCCATTATCAATCTTTTTAAAAATTAAAGAAATAAATTATGAAAATAGTTTTGATATTTCTCCTTATAGCAATAAGAAAATTTCTATTTCATTAGAAGGGAAAATTATTAAGCAAAACGCTATTGATAAAAAAGGTTTTCTTTTGCCAATAGAAATTAATGCCCAAATTAGGGATACAGAAAATTTTTTTAATATTAGAAAAGAGGATTATCTTTCTCTTAGCGGATTGATTAGAGAGTTAAGGTTTAAAAAGATTGACGGTAACTTTTTCTCTCCTATCTATTTTTTGAATAAACAAGATTCTTTAATAGTAAATTTTTTGGGCAATCCCAAAGGAATAAAATTTGAAAAGGTAGAAATGTTTTTAGATTTTATTTACAATGTAGAAGTGCCTATGAAAATTTTTCTAATGGGGAAAAGTATTAATCGCAAGGAAGAAGCTTGCTCTCTTTTTAAAGAGATTGAACTTCCTTTAGGAAGAGGAGAATCCATTAATAAGATAAATGAAAAAATTAATATTACTAACTTAATAAATAATGGTCCAAAAGTTTTGAAATTTAATTATTCGGGGAGAGTTAATGGTAAAGGAAGCATCCAGGAAAAACATTTTATTTTGGTAAATGTTTCTGTGGAGGCACCTCTAAAATTTTTTTTTAGCAAAGATACTTTTATTGCCTATGAAAGAGAAATCTTACTTGATAAAGAGGAAAAAGAGAAGATTAACAAAAATTTAGTAGGGGGCGAGTTGTTTGTTGAGGTAATTAATCATTTTCCTATTGGTTTTGATGGTTCGGTGACTATAAAATCAGCGGACGGAGATTCCGTAGCACTTCCTTTTGTTTTACCAGGTGGCATAATTTCTGAAAAAGGTTATTGTGAAAAAGAAAGGAAAAGCGAAATAGTTTTTGAAATGGATGAAAACCAATTAGAAATTTTTAGGAAAGAAAGATTAAAAGCGTTGTTAAAGATTAATTTGCCGGAAAGCCGTACAGTCCTTTTAAGACCTAATGATTTTTTGAGTTTTAATACTTATGTAGTATTAAAAGTAAAAACGAAAGAGATAATAAAGTCAATGAATAAATAAATTTTTATGGCAATTTATTTAATTTTAACATTTTTTAATTTTATAAATTTATTTTCCGAAAAGAAGGTTTATTATCAAATTTTTGGTGTTAATCTTGATTTTTATAATAATGCTTTTCGTGGCAAAGATTATAACTATTATAACGGGAAATATTTGGACGAAAATGATAAAATAACTATTTTAAGAATTATCCCCCAGGAGGGTTTAAAATTAACTGGCGAGGCTTCTCTATCTTTTTTATCCATTTATTATCATTTTTGGAATTTAGAAGTTTCTTTTAATTTCCGAAGTAGAGGAAGGATTGAGAAAGAAATTTTCGATTTGATATTTTTTGGCAACAGATTAAATCAAATTTATCAATCAAAAGAGAGTAAAGGAGAAATTTTTGCTTTTGGCGAGATAAAAAATAGTTTTGTTTTTTCTTTTAAAAAGGATTGGAGATTAGGCTTTGGAATAAATTACTTAGAGGGATATTATTTTTTAAAGACCGAAAATAATTTTTTAAATCTCTTAACTACCCAAAGTTTTCTTAATTTTTATAATGAAATAAATTATAAAAAAAGTCTGGGCGGCAGGGGATTTGGTTTTGATATTGGTTTAGGAAGAAAAATAAATGAAAAATTTAATCTTGAAATTATAATAGAAAATTTGGGCAATAGAATTTTTTGGCAAAAAGAAAATCGGGTTGGCAAAATTACTTTAATAATTGATTCCTTAAATTTTAACAAAATACGTGCTGGTAATTATTATTCCTTTCTTAAAGAAGAAAGAGAAACTACTCGATTTATTAGTAATCCTTTACCCACAAAGATTAATTTGTCTTTAGAAGCCAAAATAAAAGATTATTTAAAAGTTGAGCCGGGTGTATCTTTGGCAACAAAAGAGTACTTTAAATTTTTTTCTAAATTAGATTACCGACCCTTTAATTTTTTATTTATTATTAATTCTTTAAATTTTTATTTACCAATTAATAAAGATATTTTTTTAGAAAATTTTTCCTATGAAATTGGTTTTGGTTTAGGGATAACTATTAAAAGATTTGATTTTTTAATATTTCAAGAATATTATAAAGGGATACTACTTAATGCGAAAGGATTTTCTTTCAAACTATATTTTGGTTATAACTTTTCTTATTAATTTTAAATAAATTGAAAAAAGTAGTAGATGGAAAATCCATAAGTAGCCTTCCTAAAGGAATAATAACAATTTTGAAGGTATAACAAAGTAATTCTTATTTGACTTTTTTTAATAAACTTTTTATAAAATTCTAATTAGTCTTTTGTGTAGCTTTTAATTTAAACAGACACTAAACAATTAAGATGCCTAAAATACAAAAGAGGTTCTTTAAAATTAGGAATATACTATCAGAAGTATTTACTCAATGGATGATAGAATTTGTAGTAAATAGAAGCATTGGAAATTTATTAAATAATTTCAAGGCATTTTTTACCTTAATATTCCTATTAACCTGGTAAATCACGTGTTAGCACATTTACTCTTTTCTCTTCTCTTGACTATTTTTAGAATTTTTGATAAAATGAAATATGCCGGCAAATCTACCACCCCAATATTTTGAAGTAGAGGAAAAATATCGCCAAGCTAAAACGATTGAGGAAAAATTATATTATTTAAAAGAATTATTAGCAGTCGTTCCTAAACATAAAGGGACAGAAAAATTACAAAAGGAAATTAAAACAAAAATTTCTAAATTACGTAAGGAGCTGACAAAAAAACCAAAGATAAGTCGGGCGGTTTGGTATCATTTTGAAAAGCAGGGAGCTGGCCAAATTGCTGTTTTTGGCAGTCCCAATTCGGGAAAATCTTCTTTAGTTAAACTTTTAACTAATGCTAATACTGAAATTGCCGAGTATCCTTTTAGTACAAAAATTCCGATTGCTGGAATGATGAAATATGAAAATATTCAGATTCAATTGATTGATTGCCCACCGTTAAAAGAGGGTCTACCTCCATGGTATTTTCATCTTTTAAGGTCAGCAGACGTCCTTTTATATCTTTTTGATTTAAGCCAAGATTCCTTATTAGATGAAAGTGAGGAAAATTTTAAAATTTTGGAAGAAGGGAAAATAAATATTTTCAAAAAAAATGCACCCAATTATAAGAAAACAATTTTTTGCGGTAATAAATTGGATTGCGAAGATAGCGAATTTCGTTATAATCTTTTTTTAGAATTTATAAAAAATTATTTAGTGATTAACGATTTAAAAATAATTTCTATTTCGGTAAAGGAAAAGAGAAATATAGAGGATTTAAAAAGAGTTTTATTTGAAAGTTTAGAAATTATCAGAGTTTATACCAAACCACCAGGAAAGCCACCGGAATTGGAAGAACCGATTGTATTAAGAAAAAATTCTAATGTTTTAGATGCTGCCAAGGCACTTCATAAAGATTTTGCACGTAATCTTAAATATGCCCGTTTATGGGATAATAAAAAATTTTTTGGACAAAGAGTGGAAAGAAATCATATTTTAAAAGATGGCGACATTATTGAATTTCATATTTGAGATAAATTGACTTAAAAATAATTTTTATTATTCTTTTTTATGATTTTTTTATTTATTACCTTTCTTTTTTCTCAAACCTTTGATTCTCTTTCTTTAAATTATATCAAGAATGGTCTAAAAATTTTGGGAGTAGAAGAAGAAGAATTAGGCTATGAAAAAAGATGGGCAACCGATACCCTTTATCGCCTTTTTATTATCGATTCCCTTTTTAAAAAACCCTTGGCAGTTCCCAAATATTTGGATAAAAATGTTTCCTTTTTAAATGCTAATAAAGATTCTTTGGTGAAAACTTATTTATTTTTATTAGACCAATTAAAAAGAAAGGATTTTAAAGGATTTTCTGAAAAGAAGGAAAGCGGAAAGATAAAGAAAGAGATTGAAAGTAAAATAAGGACTTTTAAAAAATCAGCGATAGAAAATGAGAATCTTTATTATTTAATTGCTGCTTTTCTGGTTGGTGATAGTTATTATAAAAAAGCTTTAAGCAAATTAAAAGAAGAAGAGATTCATATATTACTTGCGGAAATTCCCTATTTGTTTTCTGATGAAGAGGCAAGCGAAGATAATTATTTACGAGGAGCAATTTTAAAAGAGTATAATATTTTTTATGATACGACAAAAGAAATTGAATTAGAGACTTTGTTTGGAATTTTAAGAAAAGTTGAGATGATAGATTTATATCGAGCTAATTTATCTTATCTTATCGGCATTGAAAAATTTTTAAAAGAGATTAAAAATTTTTCTGTGGAAAAAGATTTTGAAGATTTGGAAATTGAAGGAGTTTCTGTTGCGTTAGGTGGCAAAAAAAATAATCTTTATAATAAAGATTATCGGATAATTATTGATTTTGGCGGCAATGATTACTATTCAGTTAAAAATCGGGGAATTGTAAAAGAAAACCTTTCTTCGTTGATTATTGATTTAGAAGGAAATGATTTTTATTATAGCGCAGATATTGGTGCTTTGGGCAATGGCTTTTTGGGCAGCGGTTTTCTTTTCGATTTTGCCGGGAATGATATTTATTATGCAGAAGATTTTTCGCTTGGTTCCGGTATTTTAGGAGTTGGGATTTTATGGGATTTAGCCGGCGATGATATTTATCGGGGAAAAACTTTTTCCTGCGGTTCAGGTTTTTATGGTTTGGGAGTAATTTTTGATTATTCGGGAAATGATAATTATCAAATTTATAATTTTGGTCAAGGTTTTGGTTCTACTTTTGGTTATGGATTACTTTTTGATTTAGAAGGGAATGATGTTTATTATGCCGGTGGTAAATATCTCCATATTCCTCTTTTACCCAATGATTACCGTTCTTTTTCCCAAGGTTTTGCTATTGGGTTTCGACCCGATGTGAGCGGTGGGATTGGTTTTCTTTGTGATATGGCCGGTAATGATTTTTATAACGGCGATGTCTTTACTCAGGGGTGTAGTTACTGGTATTCCTTAGGAATGTTATATGATGGAAAAGGAAACGATAAGTATTATGCAACTGAGTATGCCCAAGGAGCAGGAATTCATTTGGCAATCGGTATTTTAGTAGATTCCTGTGGTGAAGATTCTTATTATTCTCGTTTAGGTCCTGCCCAAGGTGAAGGTCATGATTTAGCGGTTGGAATATTAATTGATAATGATGGCGATGATTTTTATTATGCCTCTGGTGGACAAGGTATTGGTTTAACAAACTCTTTTGGTTTACTTTTAGATAAAAATGGCGATGATTTATATTTTAATCGAGAAGAAAAATTTGGTCAAGGTTTTGCTAACCAAGCAAGAGGTTTTGGTGGAATCGGTTTATTTATTGATTTAAAGGGTAATGATTTATATGGAAAAAGAGGGATGGGCGAAGATGGTAGTATTTGGACTAGTGGAATATATGCTTATGGAATAGATGAATTAAAAGAGAAAGAAAAAAAAATAGAGGAAGAAGATACAACGGTAAAAGATTTTGGAAAGATGAAAATTGAGGAATTATTTAAGTATGCTTCTAAATGGGAGGTAGGCAGCGCTAAAAAAGTAGTGAGAGATGCCCGTATGGAGTTAATCAAAAGAAAAGAGGAGGCAATAGAATATATTGTGAAGAAAAAACTTTCTACTAAGGATGGATTGGAATTAAGGGCAATTGAAGAAGTGGCTTGTTCTCTTCCTTCACTTATTAAACCCTATTTAATTGATAGTATTAATAGTGAAAATAGCCAAACCCGGGCTAATGTGATTTATCTTATTGGTAAAATAAAAGCAAAAGAAGCAATACCTTCATTGGTAAAAGCCTTAAAAGATAAAAGAAATAAACCAAGATGGATTTTAAATGCCTTTGCTGAAATTGGTGACACTTCGGTATTCTTTGAAATTATTAATTATCTTAATTCGGTTGATGAGCCAACAAGGATTTATGCCTGCTATGCCTTAGGTAAATTAAAAGATAAAAGAGGAACAAATTATTTAATAGAAAAGTTAAAAGATCCTATTTTTACGGTACGACAAAGTGCGGAAATTGCTTTAGCAGAAATTGGAACATCGGCTTTACCAGTACTTTTGGACAATTTATCTAAAAATAAAAATGAAAATTTTCAAGCTAATATTTTGAGAGTGATAAATCGGATTATTCCGCAATTAGATAGTTTGAAAAATTTAAAAGAAAGAGTAGAAATAAAAAATATTTTAATCTCTTATTTGGATAAAGAAAACCTCTCTCTGAAAAGTTCAGCCATTGAAGGGCTCTCTTTGTTTAATGAAAAAGAGATTAAAGAAATTTTAAAAAAAAGAATACCTTTTGAAAGTAATCCTTTAATTTTAAGAAAGTTAAAAGAGTCAGTAGGAGAGTTATGAAATTTGTTTATTCTGATAAATATGAAATTGATATTGGCATCCACGTATTTCCTACAGTTAAATATCGGTTGATTAAAGAAAAATTGTTAAATGAAAATTTAGCAAAAGAAGAAGATTTTCTTGAACCACCAAAACCGGATCTTGATGATATTCGTTTGGTACACACAGCAGAATATCTTGAAGACCTTTTAAATCTTAGATGGACAAGTAGAACAATAAGAAGTGAGTTGCCTTTGACCTGGGAAATTATTGAGGCTTATCTTCTAGCCGCTTCCGGAACAATTTTGACTTTAAAAATTGCTTTACAAGAGAAAATCTGTTTTCATATTGGTGGCGGTTTCCATCATGCTTTTCCCGAACATGCTGAGGGTTTTTGTTATATCAATGATATTGCTGTTGGGATAAAAAAGCTTCAAAAAGAAGGGTTAATTAAAAAAGTAGCGGTAATTGATTGTGATTTACATCAGGGAAATGGGACAGCAAAAATTTTCCAAAAGGACGATTCGGTGTTTACCTTTTCTATTCATCAAGAAAATTTATATCCCATAAAAGAGGAAAGTGATTGGGATATTGGTTTATTAGATTTTACCAGTGACGAAGTTTATTTAAATCATTTAAGAGAAGCGGTGCCTAAGATTATCAAAGAACATCAGCCAGAATTAATTGTCTATGTTGCTGGTGCTGATCCTTATAAAGATGACCAATTAGGATTATTAAAATTGACTAAAGAGGGATTAATAGAAAGAGATAAAATTGTTATAAAGAATGCGTTAGATAATAATATCCCGGTAGGAATTGTTTTAGGCGGTGGTTATGCTTTAGAAATAATGGACACGGTAGAAATCCATTTTAATACTGCAAAAGTCTGTTTGGAACTTCTTAAAGAAGAAAAAGTTAATGAATGAAAAAAATTGGAATAATCTCATGGCAAAGGGACAGTCAATATGTCTATTCTTTGGCTTGTGCTTTAGAAGGAGATTTAATAAAAATACCAGTAAGACACAGATTTGATTATTTTTTAAATTTTATAAAAACCTTAACAATTATAAATAAGAAAAAATATAACTTTTTTATTTTAGAAATTCCACCAATTTATCTTATTTATTTAATACTTTTTTATAAAAAAAATATAATAATTGTTTCTCATTCTAATATTTTTCTTTTAACTAATTGGTGGCACAAATTACAACGAAGTATTTTCAAGTATTTTTCAAAAAAAATTAAAGGGTTAATTGTTCATAATGAAAAAATTTTGGAATTACTAAAAGAGTATCCAATACGAAAATTGGTAATTGAACCTCCGCCTCGGAAATTAGAAATTGTTCAAATTTTTGAAAAGGGAAAAGAAAATGTGGTAAAAGCCTTGGTAGTTTTATCTTTTAGTCCGGATGAGCCAATTGAAGAGTTAATTGAAAGTTGCCAAGAATTAGTAAATATAAAATTTTATTTAACTGGTGATTATTCAAAATTTTCTGATAAGGAAAGAGCCAAAAAAATTAAAAATATTACTTTTACGGGATATTTAAAAAAAGAAGATTATGAAAAATTGTTATCTTCGGTAGATTTTGTTATTGGTCTTACTACTCGTGATTATACTACTTTGCAAAGCGGTTATGATGCCTTAGGTGCGGAAAAACCCTTTTTAACTTCTGATAAAGAGGTTTTAAGAAGACATTTTTTTAAAGGAGCAGTTTTTGTAAAAAATGAGAAAGAAGATATCAAAAGAGGAATAAAAGAGATATTAGCAAAATACGAAACTTTAAAGTTAGAAATTAAAGAATTAAAAAAAATAAAAATAAAAAAATGGGAAGAAAATATGAGAACTTTAAGACAGATTGTTGATGATTGTTAGAAATTTTCTTTTTTTAAGTTTTGGTGAAATATTAGGAAGATTTTTCTCTTTTTTAGCCATTCTTTATTTAACCCATAAAATTAATTTAATAAATTTTGGGACAATAAATTTTGCTCTTAGTTATATTAATTATTTTTCTCTTTTAACTAATTTAGGATTATTGATTTACGGAATTAGAAAAATTGCCCAAGGATTTGAGGTCAAAGAGACGGTTGATAAAATTTTCTCTTCCCGATTATTATTAGGAATTTTAGCTACTTTTTTATCAATTTCTCTTATTAGTATTTTAAAAGAAGATATTATTTTAAAAAAATTAGTTTTTATTTATTCGTTATTTATTTTGTTAGATGCAATAAGCTTAGAATGGTTTTTTTTAGGCAAGGAAGAGACAAAATTTTGTTCCCTAAATCGTATTTTAGTTAATTTTCTTTATTTTCTATTGCTATTAATCTTCTTAAAAAGTGATAGGGAAATTTTAATTATTCCCTTTTCTTTTATCTGTGGAAATTTAGCGGGCGCCTTAATGCTGATATACTTTTATTATAAAAAGTTTAATAAAATTAGTTTTCGGTTAAATATTAAAGAAAAATTCTCTTTATTAAAAGAGACTTTACCTTTAGGTGGCGCACAAATTTTAATTCAAATTTATACCCTTTCCAACATAATTTTTTTGGGATTTTTTAAGATGAAAAGAGAGTTAGGATATTATAGTAGTGGATTTCGAGTTCTTTTGATATTAATGATTTTTGACCGGATATTTAACCAGATTATATTACCATTTTTGGCAAGAAAATTTCAAGAAAAAAATTTTGCTTTGTTAGAAAATATTACGAGGTTAGTCTTATTTTTTTTGTTACCTATTACTTTTTTTCTTTTTATCGTGAGTGATAAATTATTTCTTTTTCTTTTTCCCATGGAATATTTATCTGGCAAAAAGGTTTTTCAAGTTCTTTTAGGATTTTTTATCTTTACTGTTTTTAATTCAATTTTCTCATTAAGTTTGATTGCTTTTAAAAAAGATAAGGAATACTTTAAAAATATTCTTATCGGTACCCTTTTTAATCTTTTAACGGTGGTTATTTTAACAAAAATTTTCTTCCATTTCGGAGCTGCTTTTTCCCTTTTATTTACTGAGTTTTTAATTTTTCTCTTGAATTTTCAGACGTTAAGAAATTTTTACCGTTTTAAGTTTTTAATTTGTTTCCCTTTGCCGTTACTTTTAGCTTTTTCGTCGATTTTGCCTATTCTTTTATTTAAAAATCTTCATTTCTTTATTTTAATCTTTTTATTTTTAATAACTTATTTCGGTTTACTTTTAATATTTAAAAAAGAAATAAAAAAAGATTATTCTTTATTAAGATGATTAACAAAGAAATAGAAATTTTAATAAATGAAAAAGATTTAGGTTTTTTAGAAGTTTTAAAAATGGAAAAACCTTTTGGACTCCAAATTGTGAAGGAAGATTTGAAGAGCAATATTGAAATCTACTATCAGAAAAGAAAGATGGGAGAAGTTTTTGATATTACCAAATTAAAAAACCATTTTAGAGAAATAAAAATAAGAAAGAAATATTCAAAATATTTTCTTCCTAAGGAAGAAAATATTTATTGGGGAATTGAGATTATTGATATTTTTGATAATCTTTTTTTTCTTAATAAAAGAGAAAAAATTGTTTATTTTTTAGAAAATAATAAAATCTATCTTCCTTTTTCTTTAAAAGATTTATTAAAAAATAGTGAAATAAAAGCAAAATATTTTTATTTTTCCCATTTAAAATTTCCGTACGAATTTGTTAATAAAATAAATAAAAGTGCTTTACGGAGATTGGTGATTAATCTTCTAATTAATATTTTTCACGAAAATAAAATTTCTTATTATTCTCTGCCTTATTTTCCTGATAACTGCTCAACAGTATTTCTTTTTAGAGTGGATGGTGATTTTGCCAAAAGAAAGGAGGTGGAAAAAGTTTTTGAACTTCTAAGTAAAGAAAATATCAAATTTACTTTTTTTGTTGATGTAAAATCAAGTGAAAAGTTTTTAGATTTTTTTAAAGAGAAAAGCAAAGAAAAATTTGATATTCAACTCCATTCTTATTATCATTGTGTTTACAAAGAGAAAAATAAGAATTTAGATAACCTATCTATTGGTAAAGAAAAATTAGAAAGGATGGGGATAGAAATCAAAGGTTTTGCTGCTCCTTTTGGAATCTGGAATTTTTCTTTAAATGAAGTTTTGGAAGAACTTAATTTTTCTTATTCCTCAGAATTTAGCTTTGATTATGATGATTTACCTATCTTACCAATTATTGAAAATAGATTTTCTAAAATCTATCAAATTCCCTCTCATCCAATTTCTGTGGGTCGTTTAAAGACTTTGAAAATATCTTTAAAAGAGATGGTAAGATATTATCAGGAATATATATTAAAAACCTACGAAAAGGGATATCCAATTATTTTGTATGACCACCCTCAGGGAATTTTAGAATTTTGGGAGATTTTCAAAGAAGTCTTTGATTTTATTAAAAATTTTTCTAATATAAAAATGATGAACTTTACTGAGTTTTTTGAGTGGTGGCAAAAAAGAGAAAAACTGGAGAAATATCAAGAGAAAAAACTGGATTTACCCAAAATAGAACCTAAAATTAATTATATCAGAAAAAAGGATTTTTATTTAAAAATAAAAAGTTTAATTCTTTCTTTTCGTCGGTTGCAAAAAATGAAATGAAAGTTCTTTTTGTTACCTTTCCTGGTTTTCACCTTTTTGAAGGAGGAATTAAAACCCAAGTAATTGCTTTGAAGGAGGAACTTAAAAAAATTGGTTGGGAGGTAAAAATTTTTTGCGAAGAACCTATAAAAAAAGAGGAATTTAAAAATTATGAAATTATCCATTTTTTTGGTTCGGGAATAAAAACTTTTCATCTTTTCCAAATAATAACTAATTTTAATAACAAAATTATTTTAACACCGGTATTCTATTCTCCACATTCTGTGATTATTAATAAAATAGGAATTGGTTTATTTGCCTCTTTTTATAAATATTTTGGTTTTTATAATGAACATTTAATTTTGAAAGAAATGGCAAAAAGATCTAATCTGATAGTGTGTAATACGTTGGCTGAAAAAGAGTTAATAAGAAAGATGTTTAATTTAAAGGAAGAGAAATTTAGAATCCTGCCTAACGGTGTGAGTATTGATTTTTATAATGCTTCTCCGGAATTATGTTACGAAAAATTGGGATTAAGAGATTTTATTTTATATGTTGGTCATATTGGTTATAAAAGGAAAAATCTATTAAGGTGTTTAGAGATATTAAAAAAGATTAATCTTCCCAGTGTAGTAGTAGGTAAAATTATTAAAAATAAATATAGTGAAAAATGTTTATCATTAATAAAGAAGGCTAAAAATATCCATCTAATAGATGAGTTGCCTTATAATTCAGAATTGTTAAAATCTATTTATGCAGCTTGTGATGTATTTCTACTTCCTTCCTATTATGAAACACCGGGTATTGCTGCTTTAGAAGCTGGATTGGCTGGTGCCAAAATTCTGATTACTAAATACGGTGGTACCAAAGAGTATTTTAAAGATTATGCCTTATATCTTAACCCTTATTCTAAGAAAGATATTGAAAGGAAATTAGCGCTTGCCTTAAAAAAAGAAAAGAATAATCTTTTAAGGGAGTATCTGAGAAATAATTATACTTGGGATAGAATTGCTTTAAAACTGGTAAGAATTTATGAAGAGTTTTTGAAGGCTAATGGTTAATTTCTTTAATAATTATTAAGATTCCCAAAAGGATAAATATTCCGCCGCTAATAAATCTTAATAATTTTAAAGGAATTAAACGAAAAAGATTGTCGCCGATTAATACCGCCAAAAAAGTGCTTATTCCTAAAGCAAAAATAGCACTTAAAAAGACAAGGAAAGGTGATTTTAAAGAAGCAGCAAAATTGAGAATAGATAATTGGGTTTTATCACCCAATTCCATCATAAAAATAGTTAAAAAAACTAAGAAGAACATTTTTATATTCATACTTTATTATAGAAAATTATTTTTTTAAATCAATGAAATTGATTTTTAAGATTTTTATTTTATAATTGAATATGCTTGATGAGATTAAAATAACAAAGGCAATTATTGAGACCTATTTAAAAGATTTTAATAAATATTTAGAGTCGGATGTGATCGTTTGTGGTGCCGGGCCTTCAGGGTTAACTGCTGGTTATTATTTAGCAAAATTTGGTGTGAAAGTGGTTATTTTAGAAAAATATCTTCGACCGGGTGGCGGCCTCACTGGCGGTGGGATGATGTTTAATAAAATTGTTGTTGATGAAGAAGGAAAAAAAATTTTGGAAGAATTTAGGATCGGATATGAAAAATATGAAGAAAATTATTATGTAGCCTGTGCGTTAGAAACCTTGGGCGCTTTGGTTTACCAAACTATTAAAAAGGGAGCGAAAATTTTTAATTTGATAACCGTAGAAGACTTGCTTTTCCATAATGAAAAAATTTCCGGAGTGGTAATTAATTGGACAGCAGTAAATTTAGCCAATTTGCATATCGATCCAATGGCGATGCACTCTCAGTTTGTTGTGGATGCTACTGGTCATAATTGCGAATTGGTAAGAATTTTAGAGAAAAAGATGGGCGATGTACTTTTTACTTCCACTGGTAGAATTATTGGCGAAAAGCTGATGAATGCCGAAAAGGGAGAGAGATTTACTGTAGAAAATACAAAAGAAGTTTATCATAACCTTTTTGTCTGCGGAATGGCAGTGAATGCGGTTTTTGGTGGGCCAAGAATGGGGCCAATTTTTAGTAGTATGCTTCTTTCTGGTAAAAAGGTTGCGGAAATAATTAAAGAAAAATTAGGATGAATGAAAAAGAAAAAGTTGTTTTAATCTTTTTAAGTATCTTTTTTATATTAGGAAGTTTTTTATCTTTTCTTAATAGAAAAAAAGAAAATTTAATAAGATTAAATAAAGAAATTCCGGTAGATAAAAAAATAAGTAAGGAGAAGTCAGTTTTTTTAGTAAAGATAGATATTAATAAAGCTTCAAAAGATGAATTGATTAGTTTGCCGGGAATTGGTGAAAAAATCGCGCAAAGAATAATTGAATACCGAGAAAAAAAAGGTAAATTTAAAAATAAATCAGAACTTTTAAAAATAAAAGGTATTGGTAAAAGGAGACTATCTAAGATTGAAAATTTAATTGAAATTAAATAAGATTTCGGTTATATCTTTGTTTAAAATTATTGTAAAATTCTTCAAATTGATCCTTTAAAATTGCTTCTCTTATCTTTTTTATTAAGTTGATAAAGAAATAAATATTATGATAAGTTAATAATCGAGGACCAAGAATTTCCTCACTAATAAAAAGGTGGCGAAGATAGGCACGGGTAAAATTTTGACAAGTATGACATTCACAATTTGGATCTAAGGGAGAGTAATCTTTTTCAAATTTGGCATTTCTAATAATTATTCTTCCTTCCGAAGTAAAGGCAGTTCCAGTTCTACCGTTTCTTGTTGGTAACACACAATCAAAAAGATCTGCTCCTAATTTTATACATTCTAAAATATCCTCTGGATAGCCACAGCCCATTACATATCTCACTTCTTTTTTAGGTATCAAATCATTACAATAGGCGACTATCTCATAAGATAATTTAGGAGTTTCACCTAAAAATAAACCACCAATTGCATAACCATCAAAATTAATATCTAATAATTCTTTTGTTGCTCTTTCTCGTAAATCTAAATAAGTAGCACCTTGAATAATACCAAAGAGATTAAATTCTTGACTTTTTATTTCTTTAGATTTTTTTGCCCATTCAATTGTTTTATCTAATGCTTTTTTGGCTTCATTATATTCTGCTGGATAGGGAAGACAGATATCTAAGCACATTCCAATATCGCTTTTGATTCTTTCTTGATATAATACTACATTTTCCGGTGTAAAAAAATGTGTTGAGCCATCAATATGGGATTTAAATTGAACTCCATCCTCTTTTATATTTACTAATGGCGAAAGGGAAGCGATTTGGAAGCCACCGGAATCAGTTAAAACCGGTTTACAGAAAGAGATAAATTTACTTACACCACCTGCTTTTTCAATCACTTCAATACCAGGTCGTAGATATAGATGATAAAGATTACAAGTAATTATTTGGACACCAATTTCCTGTAATTCTCTTGGACTCATTGTTTTTACTGTTCCTTGGGTGCCAACCGGCATAAAAGCAGGTGTTTCTACTTCACCATTAGGAAGGATAATTTTACCAATGCGGGCTTGGGAATTTTTACTCTCTTTTTCTATAAAAAATTTCAACTTGCTTCAAATATGGAAAAACTACCTAAATTTAGTCGTAAAGGTTTTTCTTTGACAATTGAATTGTCTCCGAGGATAGAATTTTCTAATAGGGAATGTTCAATATAAGAACCTTGATTAATAATTGAATCTCTTATTATGGAATTTCTTATTTCTACTTCTTCGGAAATTGAGACAAAAGGACCAATAATTGAATTCTCAATTATTGCGGTGTCGTGAATATAAACCGGTGGAATTATTAAAGCATTTTCTCGGGGCTTAAAGTAATTGGTATTTTGTAATAAATACCGATTAGTTTGAATTAATGCTTCCGGAGTTCCGCAGTCTAACCAGTATTCAACCGGATAAGGTCGAAAATTAATGTTTTCTTCAATCATTAATTCTAAAGCATCGGAAAGCTGATATTCTCCTTTCGTTTTGATATTCTCTTTTATAATTTTTTCTAAGGCATTAAAAAGGGGAAAAGAATCAAAAATATAATAGATACCAACAATTGCTAAATTGCTTTTTGGCTCAGCAGGTTTTTCCACGATTTTGGTAATAGCACCATTTTTTATTTCCACAATGCCAAACCTTTTTGGGTCCTCTACTTTTTTCACACCGATCCAATTTTCTTCACCTAATAAATTAGCCAAAGGTATATCAATAATTGTATCACCAAGAATAATTAGACAGGGTTCATTTTTAAAGTAAGGTTTTGCTTTATAAACCGCATCACCCAACCCTTTTGGTTCTTCCTGAATAACAAATTGAAATTTTAAAGAGAAGTTTTCTTTTAAATATTTTTCTATCGGATTGCCATTAGGAGCAATTATTATTATTACCTCTTCGGGATTTAGTTCTTTTACCCTTTCCATTATATGACCAATGATGGGTTTACCGGCAACCGAAAGTAAAGGTTTAGGAGTAGTATGAGTATGGGGTTTTAATCTTCTTCCTTCGCCGGCTGCCGGAATAACAACTTTAACTTTACTTTTCATATTTACTCCTTTTAAAATTTAGTTAAAAAATTTTTTAAATCTTCAATCAATTCAATCTTTAAAGGGTCAATATTTCTTTTTAATGCCCAGTGATAACTTATAAAATCACCAAGCATAATTAAAGAGAAGACGTTAAGAAAGCTATTTTTACTAAAAGGGGTGATTAATAAATGGGAGATTTTTTGCTCTTTTAACAGTTTCAAAAGAAAATTTATTCTTAGAAGATTTCTTTTATAGGATAGTGGATTTTTTAAGATAAAGACAAATAAGTCTTTTTGAAGGTTATTTAAAAAAGGAAGGGCATTTATCTCATTATGGTTCTGTTCGGGAAGATAACTATAAAAGGCTAAGATTTTGGTGTTTTCATTAAATTGATTTTTCCAACGATAGGCAATCGGCAGATAGCAATAAGAGTCAACAATAATATAGGGAATTTTATTTTCAATCAATTTAGTAATTCTTTTTGCCTTTTCGTTTAATTTTTTTCTTATTCTCTTTAGATATAAAATTGTTTTTTCTATCTCTTGTTGACAGTTAGGGATAATTGCTAATTTGCTGAGGGTTAGTAAAATTGGAATGGTTAAATAAGCCAAAGCCTGACGAGGTGGATAGTTGTGGGGTAAAATAAAAAGTAGGTCGTTATTTTTTTCTGCCAAAACTTTTAATTTACCATCAGCCGTAATTACAATTAACGGTAATTTTCTCCTTTTGAGTTGCTGGTAGTTGAAAATTGTCTCTTCTGTCTCTCCGGAATAACTGATAACAAAATAAAAGGATTTTCTATTGCAGAAAAAGGGCAAATAATAATCTTTTATTACTAATAAAGGAGATTTTAAAAAAGAATAGGTTAGGCTGAAGACAATATCGCCAGCGATGCCGCTGCCGCCCATTCCAACAACAACAATTTTTTCAATATCATTAATCTTATCTAAAAAATCTTTTCCTTCTTTTAGTGCTCGATTAGTAAGGACTAAAGATTCTTCTAACTGTTCAGGAAAGTGATAGATCAAATCAAACATAGGAGAATTTTTCTAAGGGGATTCTTTCTTTTTTAATTCTCTTTTTGAGATAGCGCAATACTTCGGAAGTTGTAGAAAAGTTTATTACCTTCTCGGCAATCTCTTTACAGAAATCGGTATCTAAAAAGGAGATAAGTTCTTTCGCATAAGGAATAAATTGTGGTGCCATCGATAGTTCATCAATCCCCATACCAAGAAGAATAATCGTTCCCAAAGGTTCACTTGCCATCTCACCACATAAGCCAACCCAGATACCATTTTTATGGCCATTTTTTATTGTCTCTTTTATCAATTTTAAAACTGCCGGATGGTAATGATTGAAGAGATAACTAATCTTTTCATTTCCTCGGTCACAAGCCAAGGTGTATTGGGTTAAATCATTAGAACCAATGGAGAAGAAATTACAGAGTTTGGCAAGGACATCAGAAAGAATTACCGAAGAAGGAGTTTCAATCATAATTCCCAATTCAATATTATCATCAAAATCAATATTCTTATTTTTAAGTTCCGCTTTTAATTCATCTAAAATTTTTTTGGTTTTTATAATTTCATCAATGTTGCTCACCATTGGCAGCATTATTTTAATATTTCTTGTTTGGGAAGCACGCAAAATTGCTCTTAATTGGGTTTTAAAAAAATCTAAATTGCTTAAACAGAATCTTATTCCCCGCCAACCCAAAAAGGGATTATTTTCAAAATAACCGCGAATTAATTTATCGCCTCCCAAATCAAAGGTTCTAATAATAACAAAATAGGGTTTCATCTTTTCGGCTACCTCTTTATAAAGCTGGTATTGTTCTTCTTCGCTGGGTAGTTCTCTTTTTGATAAAAAGAGATATTCGGTTCGGAAAAGGCCAATTCCTTTAGCGCCATACTCTTTGGCCATTACTGCTTCGTAAACAAATTCAATATTAGCTGAAATGTCAATATATTTTCCGTCTTTCGTTTTTGCTTCTCTTTCGCTTTTAGCAATTATCGCTTTTTTTCTTTTTGTTATCTCCTCTTTCTCTTTTTCATAAAATTTTATTCTCTTTTCAGTCGGATTAAGAATAACCATCCCCCGATTTCCATCAATAATTGCCTTTTGAGTATTGGTACTAAAATGTAAGAGATTTTCTACGCCTACTACGGTTGGTATCTCTTTTGCTTTTGCCATTATTGAGATATGAGAAGTCTTGCCACC
>JBDRVL010000003.1:0-27035 GCA_039801845.1 Caldifarciminota bacterium
ATCTTTAATAAGTTTTCTATTTCATATCCCTGGATTTTGCTGAAAAATTCTCCATAATGAATATTTATTGCCTTTAAATAATTTAAAATCAAAAATATGGAAGGGTTTTTAATCTCGCCTCTTTCTAATCTTGATAAATCACTTATACTTTTCCTACAATATTTGGCAATCTCTTTTAAACTATATCCCCTTTCTTTCCTCATTTCTCTTAATAACTTTCCTATAAATTTTCTTAACATCACCTTATTATAACCATTAAAGATTTTTTTTTCAATTTGCATAGCATGCAAAAATTTTTAAAATAGAAATTTCTTATAAGTCTTTATATTTCAAATACTTATTTTAGATTTAATAAAAAGATAGGGAACGTATCCCTCCATCCTATTCTGTCCGTCTTAATAATTCTCTTATCGTTCGTTTTAATAAGCCTATTGTTATTCGTTTTCATAAGGGTATTATCATTAATTCTAATAAGGGTATCTTCATTAATTTTAATAAATCTATTGTTATTCATTCTAATAATATTATTATCGTTTCTCTTAGAAGGTGTATTACTGATAAACCCTCTGAATATCCTAATTGGTATAAAAATTTTTAGATAATATTATAGCCTAATAATAGGTTTTTCTTAATTTTTTATAATAATTTTTTCTGTCAATTTTAATTTATCAACAATTATTGATATAAAATAGATACCAGAAGATAATTTTTTTCCTTTTTTATCTGTTCCATCCCAAAGGATAAAATCAGTATTCTTTTTATCTTTAGCAAGTAAGATATTAACCAAATCACCTTTAATATTATAAATTTTTATTTTAATTCTCTCTCTTTCAGGTAAGTAGATAAAAAATTTTGAACCAAAGGGAGTAAAAAAGTTTTTGGTTTTTATTTTTGGAGGTAATTTATTTTCTTTATTGATTGCCGAAGGAGGAAGCGGAAATGTGTCGTTCCAAAATGGGTTATAGCGGTTTTCGGCAAAGATATACCAAGAAGTGGCACCAATATCTAATCTTGGAAAGTAATACCAAGGTCCCCAAAATCGATTAATTCCAGTATAAGAACTTTCTGGATGGCAGGCAACAATTCCTTTATTATTACCGTAAGGAGATAATCGCTGCCAGATTCTTAATTGATTAAGAAAGGTATCAGTTTTTTCATATTGACCAATAAATTGATAGGCACAAATCATCTGACCTGTTCCTTCCCACCATATTCCATCTCCCCTTTCGCTAAAACAGAATCCTTTATATCCTAATGTTTCTCGGCGACAGTTGTTCTCGGCAGAAACGAGAGCCTGTCGGTAGCGACTACTATCACGGGTAACAATTAACCCCCAGGTTTGGGCATCTAAAACTAAAAGAGTATCTATTGTTCCATCTTCTTTTGTACCACACCAAAAATAACCAGAAATAGAATCCCACATTGCTTTTACAAAATTTAATGCCCTTTCTCCTCTTATTTGCCAAATTGGGTTCTGAGTAAGCCTAAATAACCAAGTAAAGGCAACATATAGGTCAAGATTATGTTCGGTTGATTTCCATCTTAATTTTTTAAGGCTTTCCGGTGGCTGCTCCCAACCTTCAAAACCACCAGTATAACCAGGAATACCGGTTGAATCATAACAACTATCAGCAATCCAATTTCCCAAACGGATAGCATTTGATAAGTATCTTCTTTCCTGAGTAATTGAATCATAAATAAGCCAAGATAATATCAACCAAGCCATTTCACCGGTATAAGTTCCTACTTGATATTTATCTTCACACCATAAAGAATCATCCCACCATCCCGGAAGCAAAGCCTTTCCAGTATTATGGTCTTTAATATCACCTGTTCGGTAAGCATTTCTTAAGCGGCCATCTTGATAAAATCGGTCATTATTTTGAGCAAAAACAAAGGCATCGCCAATAATTCTTGCCCGACGAATGTCGTCAGGGTTTCTTCTTTTCATAAAGGCAAGCATTGCTAAGACATTCGGATAAGTATATGCTTGGTTTAATGCCCATTTTTGGTCGTGACGATAAAATAAGGGTAAATAAGTCTGGATAAGCCTTAATGAATCAAGTCTCGCCAAATCAAATTTTATATCATCAAGATAGAAAGTGCAACCAGAAGGATTATTTATTCTTTCCGCCACAAAGCAGAAACCTCTTTTTAAATTTCTTAAATTACCACCACGCAAATCTATATAATATTTTTGCCAAGCATTGGAAAGAATAACAGTTATTGAACGGTAAATAGAATCATAAGGTCCGCCAACTTCAAACCTAATAACTTCTCCGCCATTTTCACCTTTTGCCCAAAAAGAACAGGTTTCGGCACCACTCAAATCATAACCAAGAGAATCATACCAACCAACACCTGCCCATTCTGCTTGCTGAGCAAAATAAATTGCTTTTATACAGGTAATTCCTGAATACATTCCTAATGTACAACTTTGGGTTAAAGAAATTGCTTCGCCATTCATTATTTCAGTTGGTAGATAATGATTTCCACCAGCATCCATATCAGTATAGACATCAAAAGTTTTATGATATTTATCCATCTCTTCTTTAAGATGAAAATAAGCACTATCCGTATTAAATATTGGATATCCCTTTACTACTAAAGAAAAAAATAAAATTATCAAAAAGAGTTTCATTTCTTTAATTATAGAGAATCAACTTTAATTTGTCAATATGATAAAAATTTCTTAGGTACTGCCTGGTCTTTCTAAGGGGAAATAATTTTTACAAAGGGGGCATTCTTCTTTCGCAAAAATTGGCACCTCTTTTTTGTAAAGGGCAAAATATTTGAAATCTTTTATCTTTTTTGTGCTTCTATCAATTAAAACAGCAATACCAGTAATCTTGCAACCAAAAGGTTTTAAGGCATTGATTGTTTCCCTTATTGAATTACCAGTGGTTAAAACATCGTCAACAATTAAAACTCTATCCGTTTTCTTAATAACAAATCCTCTTTTTATTACTCTTTTTTCACTCTCCTTTTCAGCAATTATTAATCTTTTGTTTAATTGCCGGGCAAGTTCATAGGCAATAATTGCGCCACCGGTTGTTGGTCCACAAACAATATCAATCTTTTTCCTTCTAAAATTTTTTCTAATTAAAGAGCAAAATTTGGTTAGTAAACTTGGATGCTCAATAATCCGAAATTTTTCAAAATAATATTTGGAATGATAACCAGAAGATAATAAAAAATGTCCTTCTTTTAATACCTGATATTTTAACAAAAGTTTTTCAATCTCCTCTGGTTTCATATACTTTTCTTATCTCTTCTTTAATTTTTAATATTAATCCAATTGGGTCTTCGGCTTTAAATATTGGTCTGCCAATAACAATATAATCAGCACCAACCTCGGCTGCCTCTTTTGGTGTCATTGTCCTTTCTTGGTCATCTTTTGGTATCTCTATTTCCGGTATTCTAATTCCCGGTGAAACAACTAAGAAATCTTTGCCACACTCTTCTTTTATTCTTTTTATATCTCTTGGCGAAGCAACCACACCATCTAAATTTGCTCTTTTGGCAATTAAAGCCAGTTTAATTACCGTATCTTGAAAATTCTCTTCTTTTATATTTAGGGTCTCTAATAAACTATTTTCTTTAAAACTCGTTAACAAAGTAACGCCAATAATTTTGGGTCTTTCTTTTATTCCTTTTTTCTCACAATAATTAAAAACAAAATCGGTTGCTCTTTTTAACATCTCATAACCGCCAAGAATATGTAAATTGAACATATCAACCTGCCATTTTAAACAACTCTCACAAGCCTTTTCAACAATAGAAGGAATATCAAAGAATTTTAAGTCTAAAAAGACTTTTTCATCATATTTTTTTATCATCTTTAGCACATTTGGTCCAACCCGTGTAAAAAGAAATAAACCAACCTTAAACATATCAGGCCAGCCTTTCAAACGATTAACCATCTTCCTCGCCTTTTGCATTGAATCAACATCTAAAGCAACAATTATTTTGGTCATATTTCAATCTCCATTCTTTTTATTATTTCTTTAATATCTTTAATTTCTTTTAATCTCCCCCATCTTTTTAAATCTTTAATGATTTCTCCTACCATAAAGGGATTTGCCAAATTCAAAGTTCCAATCTCCACAAGCATTGCGCCACAAAGTAAATATTCCAAAACATCTTTATAATCTCTAATTCCACCACAGCCAATTATTGGTATTTTAATAATTTTTCTAATTTTTGCAATAAGGTAAAGAGAATAGTATTTCAAAAAAGGACCTGAAATTCCACCAGTAATTCCTCCTAAAAAAGGCTTTTGCCCCTCAATATCAATAACTAAACCAGGAATAGTATTGGTGATTGTTATAAAATCTGCCCCCCCTTTTTCTGCTGCTTGAACAATTTCTATCGGATTACAGAATAATGTTGGTATTTTAGCAATTACCGGTTTTTTGGTTATTCTTTTTACTTCTTTACAAATATTTTCCACTACCATGGGATTTTTTCCTAAAATAATCCCTCCTTCTTTTACATTTGGACAGGAAAGATTTATCTCATAAGCAGAAATTATATTATCTTCAATAACTTTTATTACATTTATTATCTCTTCTATGGAAGTGCCGCCAACACTAACAATAAGATTGGTATCTAAATTTTTAAGGAAGGGTAGGATTTTATTTTTGAAATATACTGCTCCGGGATTTTCTAAACCAATGGAGTTGATAATACCACCTTCAAATTCATAAATCCTTGGTGGTGGATTACCCTTTATCGGATTAAAAGTAATTGTTTTGGTTATAATTCCACCAGTTAGATTTATTATCTCTTTAAATTTTAAGCCAAATCCATAAGTACCGCTTGCTAATAATATGGGATTTTGGAAATTTATATTCTTAATTCTTTGGGCTAAATTCATAATAGAATTTCATTTAATAATAAACAAGGACCTTCTTCACATAAATGGAGATAGGTTCCATCATTTTTCGGTATTGCACAAGCAGAACATAACCCAACACCACAACCCATCCTTTCTTCTAAAAAGCCATAGATTTTTATATTCTCTTTTAACATCAATTTTATTTTTCTTAGCATTTCAATCGGACCAGCACAATAGACAATTTTAAATTCTTTATCTTTCGTTATTTGAGGAATCTCATCAGTAACTTTTCCTTTCATTCCATAACTACCATCTTCCGTATAAAAGATTAATCTACTAAAATTTAATTTTTCAAATTTCTCTTTTAATATCAATTCTTTATTATTTTTGGCGCCGAAGATAGCAAATAAATTTTTTTTACTTTCTAAGAAGGTTTTTGAGAGAAAATAAAGGGGAGCAATTCCCAAACCACCACCCAAAATTAATATATCTTTTTCTTCTGGTATTCCAATTGGCTTTCCCAAGGGTCCTAAAATATCTAATTCATCATCCTTATTTAATCTACTTAATAAAAAAGTTCCTCTGCCAACAATCCGAAAGATAAAAAGTATATCATCATTTTCTACATCGGTAATAGAAAAGGGTCGACGTAAAATTAAATTAGCAGTTTCATCAATTTTAATATGAATAAATTGACCAACCCTGCTATTTTTAGCGATATTTTCTGTTGCCAACCAAAAACCAATAATATTTTCCGAAAAATTTATCTTATCTTTAATCTTTACTTTCTCCCAAAAGATTTTACTCATAATTTCAAAATTTCTTTTGCTTTTTTGGCATATTCACTATCCGGTGCTTCATTAATAATCTCTTGAAAAAGTTTTTCGCCTTTCTCTTTATCAATTTCCGTATAATAAAGATAAGCAGAGGCAAACTTTGCCTTTAAGGCATATTTACTATTGGGATAGTTTTTATAAATTTTTTCATATTCTTTTAAGGCGGAAGAATAATTACCTAAAGAAAGAAAATAAACTTCGGCTAATTTAAAATGGTAAAAGGCAGGTTCTAAGGTATCTTCTTTTGTTGGATTTAATAACTCCTTTATTAAACTCTTTTTCCAGATTATGATGGAACCCAATTGGGAATTAGGGTTTTTCTGATAAGAAGAGTCATAATAAACCAAGGCACTATCAAATATTCCTTTTTCTTCCCAACGTTCACCAATAAGGTAATAAGCCATTTGGGTTTCGCTACCTTTAACTTTGGTGAGATTAGAAAAGGCTTTTTTATCATCTTTCAACCACAAATAAATCTTACCGATATTTAAATAAATTAAATTATTCAAATCTGGATATTTATCTAAATATTTTTCTAATTTTTTAAGATAGATTTTTAAGCTATCCTCATTCTCTCGCTCTAAACAATCAACAATTTTTATTAGAATATTAATTCTCTCTTTTTCGTCTTTTTCTATCTTGAATAGTTCATTATAAAAAATTTTTGCCTCGGCTAATTTGCCCATTTCTTTTTTAGTTTCGGCAATTTTCAATAATCCTTCCTTTCTTAACGGATGTTTCTTAAAAGTATTAACAAAGTCAAGGATGGAATCTAAAAATATTTGATAATTCTTTTGGAGATAATAAACCAAGGCAATCTGGTATTTTGCCAAAGGTAAGTATTTTTTAGAAGAAGAAAGGGTTCTCAAAATTTCTATTGCTTTATGATATTCTTTTAATTCTAAGTAAGTAAGGGCTTGATAATAGAAAGCCTCCTCTTTCTTTTTATGATTGGGAAAATAGGATAAAAAAAGGTCAAATTGTTCAAGGGCTTTTTTATATTCCTTAAGATAATAATTGCTAACCGCAATAATAAAAAGGGCATCTCCTTCCCATTTGGAATTGGGATATTTAATTAATAGCAGATTACTCTTTTCCTTTGCCTTATTAAATTTTGTTTGTGCTTCACTAATATTTTTTGTTTTCAATCCTTCTTGAAAATATTTATTCGCATTATAAAAGAGATTAAAATAACTACAATTTATCAAAAAAACTGTTATGATAGATATTTTTTTTATCTTAACTTTCAAATTAATGTCTCAGGAAAGAAAAACCTAATCTCTCTTTCTACATTTTCTTCGGGATTAGCAGCGTGGACAACATTTTCTTGAATTGAAGTGCCAAAATCCCTACGAATAGTTCCTTTTTCTGCCTTTTTTGGGTCAGTAGCACCAACTAATTTACGAAGGCGAACTTGCGCATTTTCACCTGCTAAAAGAAGAACAACAATCGGTCCGTTTGCCATAAATTCACAAAGGGAAAGATAAAAATCCTTTCCTTCATGAATTCTGTAAAATTCTTTAGCCTCTTCCATTGTCAACTTTAAAAATTTTATATTTAAAATATCAAATCCCTCCTCCTCTATCCGAGAAATTATTTTGCCAATCAATTTTCTTCTCACACCATCGGGTTTAATAATTAACAATGTCTTTTCTAACATCTTAACTTCCCCATCTTCTTATTCTCTTTTTCCAGAATTCTTCAAAAAGAATATTAAATTTAAAATTAAAAAGAAGTTCGGATAAATTTTCTTTTTTATGATAGTCGATTGAGAGTTCCGGATAAAAACTGCCGTAATTCTTAATCACTATTTCCGAAAGCAAACCCAAATAAATTCTTTTTACTTTATTTAAAGAGAAACCAAGCTCAATTCTATTTATCCGATTTAAGAAAGAGAAATTAAAGGAAAGAGAGAAAGTATTTTTTAAAGGAAAAAGCAGAGTATCCTTTTGATAAAAGTAGCCGGAACTTAATTGAAGGTTATTTTTAAGGTAGAGAGTAAAGAGAATGTTAAAATCGGGTTTTAAGGAATATCTTTTTGACCACTTTCTTTCCTTTATCTCTTTTAAAAATCCAGTTTGAAAACCAAAGGAGAATTTCTCTAATTTTAAAATAAAACCTGATTTAAAATTTCGGCCAGTATAGTTATAAGAAATTGTTTCGCAAGCAAAAATATTTTTATCTTTCTCCACAGCAAAGATTTCCAAATTATTTCCTAAATTAAAATTTACTTCACCAAATAACAGAAAATTATTAAAAGTTTTAGCAAGAATAAGACCTAAATTGTAAATTCCGCCTTTAGAATTTATATGCCAAAAATATCCCTCTTTCTTAAAATTTTTTAGTTGAGAATAAATATTATATTCTTGATTTAGATACTCATCTAATTTTAAACCAATTTGATAAGTTTTTAAAAAGGGAATAAAAAAATAGAATTCTTCCGGTTGGAAATTAAAAATCACTCTTTTTTCTTTATTTGCCATTCCTAAGCCAAAATAATTACTTAAGGAAAAAAATACTTTTGTTTTGGGAGTGAAAAATAGATTTTCTCTTTTAAACAAAAATTTATCCTTCTCTTGACCTAAAAAAATTGGGTTAAAAAATGATTGGGTTAAGAGATAAAGAATAAGTAAATTCATAATCTTTCTTTCGGTTTTAAGAAATAGAAAACCTCAACTTTTGGTGCTTTTTCATCTTGATTTTTAAGTAAAAGAAAACGGGGATAAGAAGCAAAAGGGTAAAGGGAAACAAATAATCCAAAATTAGAATCAGGCTTATTGCGCCAAAAATTAATTAAATTTTTAATATCAATTTTTATTATTGAATCCTTTTTTAAAAATAAAGTTCTCTTAAAAATCTCATAAGAAGTATTTTCTTTGTATACCGAATAATTTTTGGTAAGTTTTAAAATAGCGATTTCATTAGTATCAAAAGGGAAATAGGAACTATCAATTTCCGGATATAAAAATAAATCAGCAGTAATAATTGTCGCCTCTTTTGGTATCTTAGCCAAATCAAATTTTAAATAACTAAAAAAAGGATAGCCACTACCAATAGAGAGATAATCCTTAGAAATTTCAAAAAGGGTATCAACAATATAAGCATTGGCTACTAAATAAATAGTTGTGTCTTTACCGTTTTTCTTTAAATAAATTTTTGGTGGTTTCATTTCGGTGCGACTATAAAAAGAGACAAATCTTTCTGTAGAATTTTGAGGAATTAAAATAATGCCACAATTAGTTTGAAAAAGGGTGTCAAAATAGCGAGAGTTTAACTCAATTATCGTAGAATCCTCTTTTACCTCTCCTTCTCCTAACAAAATATTTTGATAATCGCCTCCGTAATTAACCCAGCGGATATTAGCACTAGCCAATTTCCAAGTTACTTCATTCTCATTCCATTCCAAAATTAAAGGATATATATTAAACCTCACCGAAGAAAAATATTTAGAATTAGGATAAAGAATAAGTTTAATATTTTCACTATTTTTAAACGAAGTATCTAATAAAAAATTTAATAAAATTCGGCATTCATAAAAATCATTCTTTCCTAAAAATAATCCTTGACTGCCACCGCAAGGATAAAATTTACCAATTTTTTCTGATTCTGCCGGATTAAGGAAAACTAAACTATCCTCTCCAACCCTTTCTCTTATCCCCTCTTTTCCAACTTCATTAATATTGCAAGTCAAAAAGGATAAAAAGATAAAAAATAAAAAATCTTTAATTCTCATTTTTTATATAAAAGGGTAAATTATCTTTTAAAAATTGCACCAAATTACTTTGGGCAAAAAAGGCGGCTGTTTGGATAGCATTCTTAATTGCCTTTTCGTTGCTTCTACCATGGGCAACAACAACCGTGCCATTGATTCCCAACAAAATTCCACCTCCTTGTTCCTCGTAATTTAGTTTCTCAATAAATTCTTCCAAAACTGGTTTAGAAAACCATCTTCTCATTCGGTATTTTGTTTCGGAAGAGAGATAATCTCTTAATGCCTGATTTAGTGTTTCAACAATCCCTTCGCCAAATTTCAAAATAATATTGCCAACAAATCCGTCACAAACGATAATATCAACAACTCCTTTAAATATTTCACAGCCTTCAATATTACCAACAAAATTAAGAGGCGAGCTTTTTAATAAATTATAACTTTGTTGATATAACTCAGTGCCTTTATTTTCTTCCTTACCAATATTCAATAAACCGATAGTGGGATTTGCTTTTTTGAATAGCAATTCGTAAGTTAAAGAACCTAAAATAGCAAATTGGTGAAGGTTAATTGGTTTCACAGAGGGATTGGCGCCAGCATCAATTAAAAGGGAAAATCCGGTTTTAGTTGGTAAGAGAATACCAATTGCTGGTCTAAGAATACCAGGCAAGGTTCCTAAGATTTTTAAGGCAATTACTAACAATACTCCCGTATCACCAGCACTCACCATTCCTGAGACTTTATTTTCTTTTATTAAAGAGATGGCATTAACAATTGAATTATTAACCTTTTTTTTCAAGAATTCCACCGGTGAATCAAATGGAAAATTACCGATTTCGCAATCTAAAAACTCAATCCGGTTAGAAAATTTTTCCTTTAAGGAAGAGATTGGAAATAACTCTTTTTTTCCGATAAGAATAACACTTAATTCCGAATTTTCTTCTAATGCCTTTTCAACCCCAAAAATTTCTGGTTTGGGTGCCGAATCGCTTCCTAAACCATCAACGGCAATTTTTATCATTCTTTTTCTTTTTTACTTACTACGATCACCTCTTTTCCTTTATAAAAACCACAATGAGGACAAACAGTGTGGGGTAATTTAAATTGGTGACAATGAGGACATTCTACCCACTGGGGAATTCTTAATTTCCAATGGGTTCTCCTTTTTCTTCCCCTTGCTTTGGAATGTCTTCTTTTCGGAACCGGCATATTATCTCCTTTTTTAGAAAATTATTATAATCAGAAATCTAAAAAATGTCAATTTATTTAAATCAATAGAATCTTTGACAATCAGGGAAATTTTTTTATAATTATTTTTAATGAAGATTAAAGAATTAGATATTTTCGGTTTCAAATCTTTTCCCGAAAAGACGCGTATTCTATTTTCTCAAGGAATAACTGCCATTTTAGGACCAAACGGTTGTGGAAAGACAAATATTTTCGATGCTTTCCGTTGGGTATTAGGAGAACAAGCTCTTTCCTCACTCCGTTGTAGTAAAAGTGAAGAGTTAATTTTTGGCGGCACCAAAGAGATACCACCATTAAATTATTGTGAAGTGAGATTAATTATTGAAAATGATGGGAAATGGCCCGAATATAGTAATGAGATCGAAATAAAAAGATGTTATTATCGTTCAGGAGAAAGCGAATATTTCATTAATCGCCAACCCTGTCGTTTAAAAGATATTGAAGCTCTCTTTAGTAAAGTTGGTTCTTATGTTTATGCCATATTTGATATTAGCCAGATGCGCAGAATTATCCACGGAGAAGTTAAAGAGTTATTTTTTGAAGTAGCCAATTTAAGAGAATATTTTGAAAATCGAAGAGAGATAGAAAAGAAATTAATAAATTTAAATCAAGAATTGGAAAATTTGAAGGTGATTATTAAGGAAAAACAGAGAATTGTTCGTAATCTCCAAAGGCAGGTGAAGGTATATAACGAATATCTTCAGTTAAAAGAAAAAGAAAGAGAATACCAAAGAAAATTACTTATTAAAGAAATTAAGAATTTGGAAGAGAAAAGAGAAAAATTAAAAAAAGAAATTTCGGAACATTCAGAAAAGATATTAAAAAAGGAGAGGGAAATAGCAATTTTGGTTGAAGAGATTAATAAAAATCAGCATCAAATAGAAGAACTTAGAAATAAACAAGATGCTATTTATCAAACCTATGAAGAATTATTAAAAGAAATAAATTATTTAGAAAGGGAAAAAATTATTTACGAAGAGAAAAATAATTTTTTGTTAAAAGAATTGGCGGAGAAAAAAAGTCAAAAAGAAAGCTTAACCGCTTCTCTCCAAAAATTATCGGAAGAAATTAACTTATTAAAAGAAGAGTTAATTAGAATCAATTTAGAAAAAGAAGATTTAGAGGCTAAAATTGAAAAAGGACAAAAAGAGATTAACGAAAAAGAAATTACAATTGCTGAATTAGAAAAAGAAATTAAAAATCTCTGGGAAACCTTAAAAAACAATTTTGAAGAAAATAAAAAGGAAGAAAGTTTTTTAACCAAAATAAATCAAGAAATAAATAAGATTGAAGAGGAGATAAAAGAAAAGAGAAGAGAAAAAGAAGAGATTGAAAAAAACCTCAAAGAAATAGAAGAGAAAATAACAAAAAAAGAGCAGTTTATTGACCAATTAAAAGAAAAATATCTTTCTCTTATTAAAAAAGATAAGGAAGAAAAATTGAAATCAGTAAAAATTCGATTGGGAGAAGATTTTTTAGGATTGGTAAAAGATTTTTTGGAGGTGGAACCTTCTTATGAAGGTTTAATTAATCAATTATTAAAAGAATATTTAAACTTTTATGTAGTAAAGAATTTATCTTCTTTATTCTCTAATAATTTTCCTAATCTCCTTGCCAATATTAATGATGGTTTTATTTTATCTTCTAATATTAATATTACTCAGGAAAATCTAATAGACTTAGAAAAAGAAAAGCCATTGCCTTTAAAAGAAATTATAAAATTTAAGGAAGATTGCCCATCCTTTATTAAAGAAAGAATTGCCGAATGTTATTTAGTAAATAATTTAACGGAAGCCTATTATTTTTATTTAAAAAATCCTAATTTTACCTATATTACTAAAGGGGGCGAAATCATATTTAAGGAAGGAGTTGTTAATTTACAAAAAGTTAAAGATTGGGAAATTCCTTCTCAGGAATTATTAAAAATTTATGCTGAAATTTATCATTTAAATAACTTATCAGAAATTTATAGTGAAAAACAAAAAATTATTTCTCAAAAAGCGCGGGAAATAGAAGAAAAGATAGAAGAATTAAATTCTTTTTTAAATAAAAGAAGGGAACTGGAGAAAAAAATTGATAGATTAAAAAAAGAAGAGGCTTTCTTGCACGAACAACTTAAAAATAAAGAAGAAAATTTAAGTAATCAGCGACAAGAGTTAAAATCAAAAAATGAAGTTCTGCAAATCCTTATTAATAAACTCTTCGGACTAAAAGAAAATTATTATCAAAAAGAGCAGAAGATTTATGAGAAAGAAATTGAAGAAGAAAAAATTAGAAAGGAATTAGAAAATATTACCGAAAAAATAAAAAGTGCTAATCAAGAATTTTTAGAAAATGAAAAGGAGAAAGATAGATTATTTAAAAGAATTGCCGAATTAAAAGAAGAGATTGCGATTATTGAGAGCCAATTGCCAGAAAAAACAATTAATATTCTCTTTGGTGAGATTCAAGAAAAGGATAGAAAAATTAAGGAATACCAAAAAGAAATTTTATTAATAAAAGATAAAATTACTAATCACCAAATTGAATTAGCCGGTCTCGAAAAAGAATTAGAAATAAATATAAACAGCTTAGGAGAAGAATTTTCTAAAGAGTTTTCTTACGAAGAAATTAGCTCTTCCATTATTGATTATAAAAAAGAATTGGAAATTATTAAGAAAAAAATTTTAGAAATCGGGAATGTCAATTATTTAGCTCTTGAAGATTATAATTATGAAAAGAATGAGTTGTTAAAACTTTTGGGAGAAAAAAAAGATATTTTAAAAGGGATAAACAATCTAAAAAAATCGGCTGAGGAATTAGAAAAAAAGGCAAAAGAAATTTTCCATAACATTTTTCAAAAGGTAAGAGAAGAATTTAAAAAAACCTTTATAGAAATTTTTACCGAAGGAGAAGCTGAGATTATCCTTACCGAACCCGAAAATCCTTTTGAATCCCAAATTGTGATTACCGCTAAACCAAAAGGAAAAAACCCTAAAAGATTAGAACATCTTTCGGATGGTGAGAAGGCGTTATTGGCACTTTCTCTCCTTTTTTCTTTTTATCGGATAAAAAAGACTCCTTTTTTATTTTTAGACGAGGTTGATGCTCCTTTGGATGATATAAATATCAAAAGATTTATTAAATTTCTAAAAGAACTTGCTCAAGAGACACAAATAATAATTATTACTCATAACCGATTAACCTTAGAAAATGCTGATGTTCTTTTAGGAGTAACCAATCCTCAACCAGGAGTTTCTAAAGTATTTACGATAAAAATTAATTAAAATAATGAATCTTTTCGAAAAATTAAAAAATAGTTTAAAAAAAACAAAGGAAAAATTTAAAAAAGTATTTTTATCGGATAATTTAGAAGAATTAGAAGAAGCATTATTATCTGCGGACATTGGAACTAATTTAACTCAAAAATTAATTGAGAAATGTAAAAAGGTGGGAGGTAATAAAAAGGAGTTTTTAAAAGAAGAATTAATTAATATTTTATCAATACCTTATAAGGAAAGATTTTTTTCTTTTCCGAAAGTAATTTTAGTGATTGGTGTAAATGGAAGCGGTAAAACTACTACCGTAGGAAAGCTTGCTTATTATTATAAAAATAACAATAAGGATGTAATTATTGCTTCAGCAGATACTTATCGAGATGCTGCTACTGAGCAATTAAAAATTTGGGCAGAAAAAATAAAGGTAGAAATTGTCCTTTCACAAAAAGGACAAGACTCAGCAGCAGTTGTTTTTGATGCAATTCAATCGGCACAAAGAAGGAGAAAAGATATTGTTCTGGTTGATACTGCTGGAAGATTGCATACTCGTAAAGAATTAATTGAAGAGCTTAAAAAAATTATTAGAGTAATAAATAAAATAAAGAATAGCAAGCCGGAGGAAATATTTTTGACGATTGATGCTACGGTTGGCCAGAATGGTATTGAACAAGCAAAAATTTTTAAAGAAGAGGCCGATGTTACCGGTATTATTGTCACTAAACTGGATGGCACTGCTAAAGGAGGTGTTTTGATCCCTATTGCTTATGAACTTAAATTGCCAATTTGTTACATTGGTTGTGGCGAAGATATTAACGATTTATTTCCTTTTTCACCGGAAGATTTTGTGAAAGCAATTTTCGAAGATTAATTATTGAAAATAAAAGGTTAAATTTTTATAATTTTTAAAAAGGAGGAAATATGGTTCTGGCTAGCGAAGTAAAAGAAGGGATGGTTTTGAAAATAGAAGGAGGATTTTATAAAGTTATAACCAGTGAATATAAGGCAGGAACAGCAAAATTTGGTAGTTTAGTTCATTTAAAATTAAAAAACCTTCAAACCGGATCCTTTACTGAAAAGAGATTTAGTCCTGATGAAAAGTTAGAGGATATCCATCTCGATGTCCTTGAAATGGAATATATTTACAATGATGGCGAAAATTTTTATTTTATGCATCCGGAAACTTATGAACAATTTCCCTTACCTCAAAAAATCATCGGTGATTTTGCCATTTTCTTAAAAGAGGGATTTAAAATTAAAGTAGAATTTTACGAAGGAAAACCAATTGATTTTATTATACCAAAAACTGTTGACCTGAGAGTGGTAGAAACCGGTGCCGGAGTTAAAAGCGAAACCGATGCTGCTTATAAAACCGCTAAGTTAGAAAACGGATTAGAAATTTTGGTTCCTCAATTTATTAAAATAAATGATATTGTAAGAGTTAGCACTGAAACAAAAAAATACATTGAAAGAGTAAAATAAATTTATTTGGCCGCATACAAAATCGTTAAAATAATGGGAAAAAGTGCAGAAAAAAATTGTAAATAATCTTCCCAAAATTTTATTGGTATTCGAGGCACATAAATGATATCTCCGGGAGCAAGTTCCAGATTCTTAATTTGAGTAATTTTTTTACCTTTTCTTATCACATAAACTTTTTTAATGTCTGCATATTTAGTGTATCCTCCAGCCATCGCAATATATTGAGAAATTGTTAAATTATTTTGAAATTTTATTGCCTGAGGATTAACTACTTCACCATTTACATAAATATTATTTTCAATTTCCGGTATATAAATTATATCACCGTTTTTTAATTCTAAATTATAAGAAAGGTCGTTTTCTAACAATAATTTTCTTAAATTAAGAGGAATTTTAATTGAGGAAGCATTGGGAATTTCTCTTTCTATATAAGCATTATCTAAATCAGCCCAGGGAGTGACTCCGCCCGCTCTCTTTAACACATCTTTTATTCTTTCTTTATCTCTTATTTCATATCTTCCCTCACTCGTTCGCTCTCTTTCAATAGTAGTTACGGAAACACGTAAACGATATTCTCCTCTTCCAAAAACTGCTCCTTTAATTTGAACACTGTTAGTTATTGGGGGTACATAAATTTTGTCTCCTGATTGAACAAAAGGGTTAGCGGTAACATCTCCTTCGTTTTCAAATTTTTCAATGTCCACTTTCAAAGTATCTTTATCTCTTATTAGTTTTATATTTATTTTTGAACCGTTAGGAGTGATTCCACCGGCTTTAGCAATTATTTGAGAAACTCTTTCTACCGGCATTGCGTAATAAGTTCCCGGATAATAAACTTCGCCCATTACTAAAACAACTCCCGAACGAAGTCCAATAAGAGTAAGTTTTGCAAAAACATCATTATAATATTTTAAAAATACTTTAGTTAAAGAGTCTTGAGCTTCTTTTATCGTCAAGCCACTGATTCTGATTGCATCAACAGTCTCTAACTTTTCTAAAAGATTAGATTTAAGCATTATTTGAATTTTCCCTTCATAAGTTACCCAACTTGTGTAGGAATAATTTACCTTACCTTTTATTGTTATTAATAGATTGTCACCGGGCATTAAAATATACTCTTCGGAAATTATTGGTGCTTCTACTCCGATCAATTCGCTACCTTTTGATGGGGAGGTTGTGGTTATGCTGGTAGTTGGTGCGATTTGAGTTTGTGAAGGAACAAAAGAAGAGGGAACAACTTGCTGGTTGATAATTAACCAAAGGATAAACCAACTCATTAAATAATTTTATTTAAAATTTTTTTAAAATCAATGTTGACATTAATTAAAAATCGTTTATAATCAATAAGTGGGAAAAAATCTACTTATCGGTATGATACTTGCTCTCTCCGATTTTTTGGGTTTATCTTTTTCTTATTTTTTAGGTTATATCTTAAGAGCAGTGGTTCTTCCTAAAATCTTTATTCACTTATCTTTTCCGTTATCTTTCAGTGTTTTTTATCATCGTTTTTATTTTTTGTTTATTTATCTTTTAATATTTTTCTTTTACGATCTCTACAACAAAAGATTTGGTTTTGCCGATGAACTACAAAAATTATGGAAAGGACTTTTGTTAGGAACAATAATTATTATTTTTATTGCTTATCTTGTTCAAATTTACAGTTTCTCACGAATTGTGATTTTATTGGCCTTTATTTTTTCTTTGATTCTACTTCCTATTGCTCGTTGGTTAATTAAATTAGTTTTGATAAAAATTGGTTTATTCGTCAAAAAAATAAAAATTATTGGCGAAAAAGAAGCAATTGATGGATTAAAAGAAGAAATTATTCGTCAACAATATTTAGGTTATCAATTAGTTGAAAAAGAAGAACATCCAGATATTTTAATCATTACTGATAAATATTTTAAAGAAAAATTAATACCATCATTTTCGGAAATTTTTATTCTCGCTGATTTAAATCTTTTACAGACTCAAAATGTCGAAATTGAAAAAATAGGTCGTTATTTATTTTTGAAACCGAAATATAATCTTCTAAAACCTTTCAACCTTTTGCTGAAAACGGTGGTAGAATATATTTTATCTCTAATTATTTTTATAATTTTTTTGCCTTTATTTTTTTTAATTTCTTTTTTAGTAAAATTAACTTCGCCTGGTCCAATTTTTTATAAACAAAAGAGAATCGGCTTAAAAGGCAAAACTTTTACTATTTATAAATTTCGTACTATGAAAATAGAAGCTCAAAAGTATCAAGAAATTTTGAAAGAGAAATATTTTAATGAATGGCAGAAAAAATTAAAAATTCCCAAAAGCGAGCAATTAGTCACCCCTTTTGGCAAGTTTTTAAGAAGGCTGAGCTTGGATGAATTACCCCAATTAATAAATGTATTAAAAGGAGAAATGGCATTGGTTGGTCCTCGACCTTATCTTTTAGAAGAAAGAGAATTAATTGAAAATTACTTACCCATTATATCAAAAGTAAAACCGGGATTAACCGGATTATGGCAAATTTCTGGTAGAGGTAATTTAACATTAAAAGAAAGGTTGATGCTTGACGAATATTATGTAAAAAATTGGTCTCTCTGGTTAGATTTTTCAATTTTGTTATTAACTTTTAAAGCAATATTAAAATACGAAAACCCTTATTAATGAAAATTAATTTTAGGATAATTTCTTTTTTAGTTTTCTTTTTTCTTCTTATGTTAACTTTTTTTCTTACCAAGAATAGTCAAAAACGAATTTTTGAGTTGAGAAAGAAAAGTGTAATAGTTGATAGTATAAATAAAATAATAATATTTCCGGGAAAAGTAAATAAAAATAAAGGAGAGGTTCAATTTTTAATAAATTTAAAAGGTTATGAATGGTTAAACGAAAAGGCAAGTATCTTAAGTAATATCCCACTTACTACTTTGCAAAATGCTTTGGCTTTTTTAGATTGGGCATTATGGGAAAGTTTATATATTTATAAAAGATTAACAAGAAAAATTTCGGTATTGATAATAACTCATGAAAAAGAGATACCGGCCGAAAGTCTAATTTTGACCAAAAATACTCCGCTTAATATTTTAAATCTGATTTTTCTTGGCGACCCTTATTGGGATAATTTTATTTTAAAAGAAAAATTTGACAACTGTAAAAAATGCTCTTTTTTAGAGGAAGAAATAAAATTTATTAATAAATCTTTTTCTCAAAAATATTCTCTTAATACCAAATTTTTCCCTTCCGATAAAGAGGTTAAAATTAAGTTAATTCTTTCTGACGTTGATAAATAAGAAAAATCAATGAGGAAAATATAACAAAAATCCCAATAAAAGATAAAATTTTTGTTCTTGAGAAAAAGTAAGTTAACTGACCAATAATAAAAGCAAAAATACCAAAAAATAAATGCAAAAACCACTCTTTTAAAGAAAAAATTTTCCCCCGTAATTCCTCCGGTACGCTTTCTTGTAAAATGGTGTCTTGGATTACAAAGATTGGCGAGAGTAAAAAACCGCACATAAAAATCAAAAGGATTACTAAGGACACAATTTTAGTGAAAGATAATATCAATGTTAAAATTCCAAAAAGAAAAAAACTTATAATTAGTACTAATTCTCTTTTAAATTTATGTCCCCAAATTCCATAAGTTAAGGAACTTAAAATTAAACCTATTGAACCGATTGTCCCTAAAAAGCCTACGCCCGAAGTTCCTAATTTAAGACCTTCCGATTCTTGAATAATTGGTACATAAAGCACTAATGCTCCGGCTCCTAAAATTACAAACAAAAAAATTGAAATTATCACTATCTGCACTTTCGGATTTTTAAGAATAAATTTTGAAGTATTTTTTAAATCATTAATCATTAATTTTAAATTAAATAAAATCAGATTAAAAAAATTTTTTGATTTTTGAAAATTCATATTTTCTATATAAATTTTTCTTATTTTTATCTTGGTAAAAAGATAGATTAAAGTTAAAACCGAAACCCAATAAGTAAAAGAATCAATATAGAAACCTGCTGCCCAGCTGTAAGATATACCGATTCTTTTCCAAATCTGCCAATCCACAATAAATCCACCCACTAACATTCCTAAAAGAGTAGCAATTCTTCCTAATAAATTATTAAAAGAATTGGCTGCTAAAAGTCTTCTTTTAGCTACTAAATAAGGAAGAACAGATAAACGAGTAGCATTGAAAAATAGACCAAGAAGAAAAACCAAAAAGCAAATTATATAAACATAGGATAAATTAAAAGTATTGAGAATCAAAAAGGGAATAAAGGCGACTAATAAAGCACGAAAAAAATCACAATAGATTAAAATTTTCTTTTTATCCCATCGGTCAATAAAAATTCCAGCAAAAGGACCAAAGAGGATAGTGGGTAAAGTAATAACTATTGAAAGGAAAGAAATTGCTCGGGAGGCATTCAAATTTTTTTTTTGTGCCAAAAAACTTATCATCGCTAAAATTGCCATATAATCTAATTTATCACCAAAAAGAGAAAAGGCTTGAGAAATGGAAAAAATCATAAAATTTTTTATCTTAAAAAGATTGAAAAACTCACTTTTTGGGGGATTAGGTGTTGTCATCTCTATTGATTAATCACCCGATAATAAAAATTTTCCACCTGCTCACTTATTTTTTCCCAAGAGTAATTTAAAGCCTTTTCTCGACCTAATCTCCCCATCTCCTCTCTCTTTCGATTATCTTTCGCTAACTCAATTACTTTTTTTGCTATTTCTTGATAGTCACAGGGTTTTACTAAAAAACCTTCTTTATTGTTTTCCAAAATTTCTTGATATCCTGGAATATTAGAAGCAACAATCGGTTTTCCGCAAGCCATCGCTTCTAAAAGAACTATACCGAAGCTTTCTGCCCCAATGGAAGGGGCTACAAAGATGTTACAGGTTGCATAAAATTTAGGCAATTTTTCTAAAGGCACTGCGCCACAGAAAATAACATTTTCTTTCACTTCTGATGAAAGATATTCTTGATAAGAATAACCTAATACACCTTTTCCAACAACTAAGAGTAAAAAATTAGGAAATTCTTTTTTAATAATTGGCAGAGCTTGCAAAAGATATTTCAAACCTTTTCGCGGTTCAAATCTCCCAACAAATAAAAGTCGAGGGTAATAGTTTAAATATTCTTCCCAAGGTTTAATATTTGGGTTAAACAAATTAATATTAACTCCGTTAGGAATTATCCAATACTCACCGGGAAAATATTTTTCTGTAGCTTTTTTAGCAGCATTTGAAACAGCAATAATTCCATGAATTTTTTTAAAGAAAGGATACAAAAGGGGACGAAAAAATATGTACCCTAAGCTATTTTTAAAATAAGAATGAAGAGTAATAATATTTTTTGTTTTAGAAAATTTTAAAACATAGAGAGGAAGGAGAGGAGCTAAACATCCATGAATATGAAGAATATCAAAATTATTTTCTTCCAATATTTCCTTTATTTTCCTTCCTATCCGCCAGCCAATAGGAAAAGAAGCAAAAGACTTATTAGCACGGAAAATCATCGCTCTGCCAACACGATAAGTATATTTTTCTTCTTCCTCTTCATTATATAATCCGTTATCGATTTTGAAAATGTGATTGATTGAAAAATTAGTAGTTAATATTTTTACCGTATGATTACGCTTTCTCAATTCTTGAGCAAGATTGTAAATATGAACCGGAATACCACCAATATAAGGAAAATAAACATCAGAAACCATTAAAATCTTCATCAATTACGAAGATTATTTAAATTAAAACATTGCAATCTTTTTACCTATTTTTTTTCTCTTAGCAATTTTATATACCTGATAAGCACATACCAAATCTTGAATTCCTAAACCTGTTGAGTCAAAAATCGTAATTTCTTCTTCTTTTTCTCTTCCAGGAATTTTACCACAAATAACTTCACCAATTTCGCCTTTAATATCTTCTTTTTTAATAATTCCTTTTTCTAAGGGAACATTAATCTCGCCGGAATGAGATGCCTGTTCCCAATCGTCCACATAGATTTTTCCCTTTTTTAATATTTCCCAATCCAGTTCTTCTTTTCCTGGCGCATCAGCACCAATGGCATTAATGTGGACACCAGGTTTAATCCATTCCAATTTAATTATTGGTTCTCTCACCGGCGTTTGGGTGGAAATTATATCAGCGTCTTTCACGCATTCTTCAATGGAAGAAGAGATAACGATTGGAATTTTCAAAAGAGGTTGAAACTTCTTTTGAAATTTTTTTGCTATTTTTATATTAATATCATAAACCCTAACCTGTTTAATCTTTCTCACCTTGACAATTGCTAAAAGTTGAGTTTCTGCCTGAACACCGGCACCTACTAAAGCAAGAATAGAAGCATCTTTTCGGGCTAAATATTTTGTTGCTATTCCGCCCGCTGCGCCAGTTCGAATATTGGTAATAGCTGTTCCATCCAATATTCCTAAAGGTGCGCCATTTTTAGGAGAAATTAAAATAATCGTTGCCATTACGCTCGGCAATTTATATTTTAAAGGATTGTTAGGATGAACATTTACTACTTTCACTCCAGAAATTTCATAAGTAGGCAAATAAGAAGGCATCACCCGAATATCTCCTTGATACTTTTCGTAAAAGAGATAAACCTTTGGCGGCATAATTACGCGTCCCATCCCTTTTTCATAAAAAGCTTTCTCTACTGCTTTAAGAGCAATATCCATTTTTAAAATTTTTGTTATTTCTTTTAGGCTTAAAAATAATACTTCCATTTTCTCTCCTTTTTAATATATTTCTTTAGGTAATATTTTTTTAATATAATCTTCATCAATACTGCCAACACTTGCGATACTAAATTCATTCAAAGAATTTAAAATTTTCTCGGTTATCAAATCAACTTGCTCTTTTTTTATTTTGTTATAAACATTTAAAATTTCTCCGACTGTAAAACAACGGCCATAAATAAATTCGTTTTTTGCTAAATTAAAACTTCGGTTTAAAGGATTTTCTAAATGAATAACAATTGCACTCTTGGTATAATTTAAAGATATTTCATACTCTTTCTGAGTAAATTTTTGATTTCTCAATTTTATTAATTCTTCAACCACAATCTTTAAAGTCTTTTCTAATTTTGATTTATCACAAACAAAATAAATACCAAAAACTGCCACATCAATGTAGAAGTCAACAAAGGAAGAAATTTGATAAACCAATCCCTCCTCTTCTCTTAATCTTTGGAAAAGACGGGAAGAAAGCGAGCCGCCAAGAGAAGTGTTAAAAATTGATAAAGCATATTTATCTTGTTCCTCCTCTAAAAAAACTTTCTTTCCTAAAATAAAATAGACGCTATCTAAGTCAACTTTCTTTTCCACGCCGATTTTAGTCGCTTTGGTATCTTTTATTATTTCTCTTCTATTAATCGATTTCTCTTTTAAAAATAAATTCTCTCCCATCTTTAGATAAATATTCTTTTCTAAATCGCCGACTACTGAAATTACTATTTTATCTTTTGTATAATTTTCCCAATAAAAATTTCTTATTATTTCAGGAGTAAATTTCTTTATCGTTTCTATTTTACCAGCAATTGGTAATCCCAAAGAATTATTGGGAAAAAGAGTATAGAAAAAGAGATTGAAGAGAACATCTTCATCGTCCTCATTAGATTGTTTTATTTCCTCAATAATCACTTCTTTCTCTTTCTCAAATTCTTGTTTACCAAAAAGGGGATGACAAATTATTTCGGTTAATAAATCACATACCGGTTCGGCAAAATCTTTTAAAAAACGGGCATATATTCCGGTCATCTCTTTTCCGGTAAAAGCATCTAAAATACAACCAATTGACTCAGCATAGTAAGAAATTTGTTTGGCACTTTTATTTTTTGTTCCTTTAAATAACATATGTTCAACAAAATGAGATATCCCATTCATCTCTTTTGGTTCGTCGCGGGAACCATTATTAAAAGCAATGCACAAGGCTACCGAAGGATATAAGGGACGGTGTTCTAAAATCAAAGTAACTCCATTAACTTTTTCTTTTTGTATCATTCTTTCCCACTGCTTTCTTTGAGAGTTGAATCCTTCCCATCTCATCAATAGCAATCACCCGAACAAGAATTTTGTCTCCCACTTTAACTTCGCTTGCTAAATTTTTTACCCGATAATCAGCCCATTGAGAGATATGACAAAGTCCTTCTTTTCCGGGCGCAATTTCAACAAAAACACCAAAAGGAGCTATCTTTTTTACCTCTCCTAAATATACCTTTCCCACTTCCACATCTTCTACAATTGCTAAAATCCTTGATTTTGCCTTCTCAATTGCTTCTTCATTAGGTCCGGAAATTATTATCTTTCCATCATCTTCAATAAAAATTTCGGTAGATGTCTCATCAATTATTTTTCTTATCACCTTACCACCCGTACCAATTACCGCACCGATCTTATCTTTGGGAATTTGAAAGGCAAATACCCGAGGAGCAAAAGAAGAGAGGCATTTTCGGGGCTGGTCAATTGACTTAGCCATTAACTCTAATATCTTTTTATGAGCTATTTGCGCCTTATCCATTGCCTCTCTTAAAATTTTTAATGGTATTCCTTGAATTTTTAAATCTAATTGAATAGCAGTAATTCCATCCTTGGTACCAGCAATTTTAAAATCCATATCTCCATAATGGTCTTCGGTTCCGGTAATATCGGTTAAAATAACATAGTTATCATTTTCTTTTACCAATCCCATTGCTATTCCTGCCACTGCTTTTTTTAATGGTACGCCCGCATCCATTAAAGACAAACTTGCTCCACAAACTGTCGCCATTGATGAAGAGCCATTGGATTCTAAAATATCAGAAACGACCCTTATCGTGTAAGGAAATTCTTCCTCATTAGGTAAAAGATATTTAAAAGCTCGTTCGGCTAAGAAGCCGTGTCCTATTTCTCGCCTTGTTGGTGCCCGTAACGATCTAATTTCACCAGTAGAAAAAGGAGGAAAATTATAATGAAGCATAAACCGTTTTGTTGCTTCACCTTCTAAATCATCAACAATCTGTTCGTCACTTTTTGTTCCCAAAGTCACGACTGTCAAACACTGAGTTTGCCCACGGGTAAAAAGTGCCGAACCATGGGTTCGAGGTAATACCGAAACCGCACAAGAAAGAGAACGAATTTCATCGGGTGTTCTTCCATCTAATCTTTTTTGTTTGGTAATTATTAATTCTCGCATATATTTGCGCGCAACCTCTTCTATTACATATTGAATTTGATTTTCACAATCAGGATATTTATCTTTTAACAAATTAAATGTCTCTTCACGAATTTTTCTTAAATTTTCTTGCCTCTCTTTTCGGTCAAGAATTTGGTAGGCTTGAATTACCTTTTCCTCAATCATTCCTCTTACTTCTTTTTCAAAATCTTCGGGAATTAATTCTTCAGGAAGTTCTAATTTAGTAACATTTATACTTATTCTTTCTTCGGCTTCAATAATTTTTCTTATTTCTTCCATGGCAACTTCAATTGCTTCTATAATCTCTTTAGGCTGGACCTCTTTGCCATCGCCTTCTAACATTACTGGTGTATCTTTAGTGGCACTGATGACTAAATCAAGTGTTGAAAATTCTAATTCTTTGATTGTCGGATTAATTATATATTTATTATCAATTTTCCCGATTCTCACAGCAGCAATTGGTTGAGAAAAAGGTATTTCGGACAAAAGTAAAGAAGCGGAAGCACCAATAATCCCTAAAATATCACCTTCATTTTCCTGGTCAAAAGAAAGAAGAAAACTAATGATTTGAATTTCTTGATTAAAACCCTTGGGGAAAAGTGGTCTTATTGAGCGGTCGATTAAACGAGAGACTAAAATCTCTTTATCCCTTGGTTTCCCCTCTCTTTTGAAAAAACCACCAGGAATTTTTCCCGCGGCATAGGCTAATTCCCGATAATCAACCGTCAAAGGTAAAAAATCTTGAAAAGTAAGATTTTTTTCTTTTTTATAAGTAACTGTGGTAAGAACCACGGTATCACCGTAACGAATTAAAACACTCCCATCAGCCTGCCGAGCAAGACTACCGGTCTCAATGGATAAAATCCGATTACCAATCTCTACCTCGATGTGATTCATTATCCCTTTAAACCAAGTTTCTCAACTATCTTTAAATAACGTTCTTTATGGTATTTCATTAAATAATTAAGATGCCGGCGCCTTTGATTAACCAATTTTATTAATCCTATACGTGAGTGTTTATCTTTTTTATGTTTTTGTAGATGTTCGGTTAAAGCTTTTATCCTTTCTGTTAGAATAGCAATCTGAACTTCTGGCGAACCAGTATCTTTATCATGAATTTTAAATTTTTCAATTATTTCTTTTTTTCTTTCTTTTGTTAACCCCATAATTTCCTCATTTTTTTAAATTATATTCTTTTAATTCTAAAATTGTAATTTCTCCATCTTCTTCTTTTTGGAATTTAACAATTCCTATCTCTTCTTTAAACCAAAGTTCCTTTTGAATATCGCCATCTTCATTTTGGTATTTTATCCGCCAACAATCGGAATATTGCTTATCACCAATATTTACCTCTTCAATACTAATAACTTCGGCAGTAAATTCCTCATTTACCTTCCAGGATTTTCCTACTTTTAAAGGTAAAACCAATTGAGTATCTGGTTCATCATTAGTATAAGTAAGTAACAAACTATCGGAAATTATCACTTTCACTGTTTCTTCTTCGGGTTTTTCGGGTAATTCTTCCAAAGTAAATAAGGAACCAATAAGATAAAAGGTATCGCTATTTTGAGCATTCACTTCCATTTTAAAGGTATCGCTCAAAGTAGTATCACCATCTTCAACAACCAATCTTTGATAAGTCCAATAATTCCCAAGATTTAGGGGCATAATATCTGCTACTTTTTTCTCTTTCTTACAACTTATCATTATAATACTAATTACTAACCCTAAAAGAATTTTCTTCATATTCATCCTCCATATTTTTGTTTATAATTATAATCAGAGAAGATGATAAGTCAATAATTTAATAATTTGACTTAAGTTTATATTTTATTTTAATTAAAATTATGATTATTATTGATGGTTCCTATGGCGAAGGTGGTGGTCAAATCTTAAGAACTTCTTTGAGTTTATCTGCTTGTCTTAAAAAACCCTTTTTCATTAATAATATTAGAAAGGGAAGAAAAAAACCAGGTATTTTACCCCAACACTTAACCGGAATAAATGCCACTGCTAAAATATGTGAGGCAATTGTAGAAAATAACAAACTTTATTCTCTATCTTTAAAATTTATTCCGAAAAATATTATCGGTGGCGAATATCATTTCAACGTTGCTGAAGAGAAAAGAAGTGCCGGGGCAATAACCTTGGTTATTCAGGCAATTTTGCCTGTCTTATTCTTTGCTACTAAGCCTTCTAAGATAACTTTAGAAGGAGGAACCCATGTGCCTTTCAGTCCGATATTTGATTATTTAGAAGATGTGCTTATTCCCACTATAAAAAAGTTTTCTTTTTTCTGTAAAGCAAAGATTGAGAGATATGGTTTTTATCCGGTCGGTGGCGGAAAAGTAATTTTAGAAGTAGAACCTTTTAAAAAAAGAGAGCAAAATATTATCGAATTTTTAGAAAGAGGAAAGTTAGAGAAAATAAAAATTATTTCTAAAGTAGGAAAATTGGATAAAAGTATTGCCCAAAGACAAGTAAACCAAGCCTATCAA
>JBDRVL010000004.1:0-26270 GCA_039801845.1 Caldifarciminota bacterium
TTCCGGATACAAATTTTTTAATTGCTGATAAATCCGATAAGAATTCGAATAATCGTTTTGCCATTTATAAATTCTTGCTTTAGCCAAATCTATTTTGATATCAGTTGTTTCTTTTTCTAAATTTTTTAAAATCTCTAATGCTTTTTCATAATTACCATTCCAACTATGCACTAAAGCTAATTCATAACGAGCTCTTTTATCCTTAGGAAAATAATTTAAATATCTTTCGTAATAAAAAATTGCTTTCTTAAAAAATCCTAACCAATTATTTACTTGAGCAATTTCATAAAAAATTTTTTTATTGCTGGTATCTTTTTTTAAAAAATCCTCATAAAATTGGAGGCTTTTAAAATAATCACCTTCTTCTTTTGCTTTGCGGGCTTTTAATAATATTTCCGAATAATCAAATTTTTTCTTTTTCACTATCTTATCTGCTTTCTTTGATTTTTGAAATCTGCTGAAATTATTATCTTTTTCTATTGAATCTGTTAAATTCAATTCTAAAAAAATTCTTTTTCTCAAACTTTGGCTTTCTTTATCCCAAGGATTTTTCTCTAAATATTTATTTAAATAATAAATTGCCTCTAAATATATTCCCTTTTCGTATAATTCTTTTGCCTTTTCTAATTCATTGTAAGAAAAAAGTATTAAAATAATTAAAAAAATCTTCATAAAATTTTCTCCAATTCTTCGCCTGTTTGAAAGTCTACCGGATAATGATAAATAAAATTAGCGATTCTTATTCCGCCAGCAATTTCTTCTTCGTTAATAATTCTTTTGCAGTCTTCTATTTTCTCTTGATTATTTAAAAATAATAAATAAACCTTATCTTGATAGCGCATCGCCGGAACCTTTATTCCTTTTTCTTTCAGAATTTTGGTTATTCGGTGAAGGAAAATTCTTTTTAAATGGTCGGCTAAATCAGTCAAAATTTGGTAACCAAAAAGCGAGAAATTAATTTTCTTCTCAATCAAATTATTTAAAATCTGTTTAAATCCTTGATAATTGTATAGTCCGGTATAACTATCCTGATCCGTTAAACTTTGAGGATATTCTGGAATAAAAAATTCCTCTTTTTTAAAAACTCTTTCTTGATGAGAAAACCGAGAAAATAAATGATACTTATTTTCTTCATAGAAAATTAATCCCGCAGAAATTTCTTTCAGGAAAGAGAAAATTTGAATATTCTGTTCAATGAAATCTTTTGTCAAAGAAAAAAGACCAATATAAGAATATTCTCTTAAACTCATAAATAATTCAAAGATCTCTTTGTAAAATTTCTCTAAATTTTCAAAATTAAGAAAATAAGTAAAATTATCAATAATTATTTGGTTGGCTTTTTCTTTGATCAAAATTTTTTTTAAAGAAGTTAAGGCAGAAATTATTTTTCTATCATCCTTTATTTTTAGAAACTCGGGATTAATAAAATGAATAAAAAATAAATTTCTTTTTACATATTCATCAATATCGGGAATAACCTCTTTTGCCTTTTGCAAAAAATCTTCGCTCTTTAAAGAGACAAAATATAAAATTTGTTGGCCACTATTTAAAATCTTATTAACATATTTTAAGAGAATTTCTCTGTTTATCTCTTCCTTTTCGGAAATTAATAAATAAACATAACCAAAATTAAACCCATCCCAAATATTATCAATTTCTTCTATTCCAGTTTTTATTAAATTTCTTTCCATAGCCCAGTCCTCAATACAAAATAAAATTTTATTTTTAAATTTAAAAATGTCAATAACAAAAAAATAAAATAACCTTTTGATATTTAAAAACTTAGATAAAGAAAAAATTAGGAAGCTATTGAGGTGCTATTTTTTCTAAGTATTTTATTGCCGCTAGTCTTGCTAAATCTCTTACTCTTTTTATATAATTTACTCTTTCTGAAACACTAATAACTCCTCGAGCCTCTAAAAGATTAAAAATATGGGAGCATTTAATTACATAATCATAGCCAGGGTAAACCAACCCTTTTTCCAATAACCTTTTTGCTTCTTTCTCATAGAAATTGAATAATTTTAAATATTCTTCAGGAAGGACTTCTTCAAAATTGAAAAAAGAAAATTCTTCTTCATTTTGGAAATATATATCACCCCAAGTATAATTTCTATTCCATTCAATATGAAAGATGGAAAAAACTTCCTGCAAAAACATTGCTATTCTTTCTAAACCGTAAGTAATCTCGACCGGTATAATTTTTAAATCCAACCCTCCCATTTGTTGAAAATAAGTAAACTGAGTTATTTCGATACCATTAAGTTCTACTTGCCATCCAACACCCCAGGCACCCAAGGTTGGCGATTCCCAATCATCTTCAATAAATTTAATATCGTTATTTTTTAAATCAATACCAATGGATTCTAAACTTTTTAAATAAATTTCTTGAATGTTTTTGGGTACCGGTTTTAAGACAACTTGGAGTTGCCAATATTGTTGAACCCTTAAAGGATTTTTGCCATATCTTCCATCTCTCGGTCTTTTGGAAGGTTCAATATAACAGACATACCAAGGTTTTTCATCAAGGACCCTAAAGAAAGTAGCAGGATTAAAAGTACCCGCTCCAACTTCAGAATTATAGGGCGAAGAAATTAAACAACCCTCTTTTTTCCAAAAATGTTGTAAAGTCAAAACAATATCTTGAAAACTTTTCTTTTTCATAGACCTATTTCTTCTGCTACTTCTTGCATTGCTGAAAGACATATTTCAATAAATTTTTCTAAACTTAAACCAATCTCTTCGCATTTTTTAATCTGTTCCCGATTTGCTCCTGCGGCGAATTTCCTCTCTTTAAATCGTCTTAAAACAAAACTAACATCTAAACTTTTTAATTTTTTATCGGGATGCATAAGACAGGCTGCTACTATTAACCCAGTTAAAGGATCAACAGCATATATCGACTTTTCTAATTTATTTTCCGGATTTTTCTTTTCGCAATGAGCCAGAATTCCGTTTAAGACCTCTTCATCGTTAAAATTTCTCTCTTTTAAAATTTCTACCGTTCTAATCCCATGATTTTCTGGATTCCTATTAGTTTCTTCATAATCTAAATCATGAAGTAATCCGCATAATCCCCATTTTTCTTCATCTTCATTAAAATATGCTGCTAATCTTCGCATACATGCTTCTACCGCTAATGAATGCTTTTTTAAATTTTCGTTTTTGATAAAATTATCAATTAATTTTAAAGCTTCTTCTCTTTTCATTTTAATATTTTACTAAAATTATTGATTATCTTCAATATCTTTTTTTATCATTTTTCTCAATTCTTCCTTTTTCTGGGTTCTTTTATATAATTTTTTGCTTTCAAAAATCTTAGTAGGCTTAACAATTCTTTTTTGTCGCGACAAAGATTTTACTATCTGATATCGAGAGACCCGAAAACCAACTTTCTTTTTCATTTACTTTAAATACTTTAAAAAATAATAAAATCCTGGAATAGTAAAAAGTAAACTATCAATTCTATCTAAAAAACCACCGTGCGCAAGTAATAAATTAGAACTATCTTTAAGCTTAACTTCTCTCTTCATTAAAGATTCAAATAAATCACCTAAAAAGGCTAAAAAACTTAGAGAAAAACTTATAATAGCAAGATTTAGAAAATTATTTATTTTTTTTAAATATAAAAAAGTAAAGGGAATAGAGAAAATTATGCTAAAAACTAATCCTTCCAGACTCTTATTAGGGCTAATATCTTTAGCAATTTTATGTTTTCCTAATAGACTACCAAAAAAATAGGCAATAGTATCGTTAAACCAGGTGAAAAATATAGGAAATAAAAAAATCCAGTGAGAAAGATTTTGTTGCTTAATCAGATATTTTAATAGAAAGATGTGAGCCGGTAAAATACCTAAATAAACAAAATAAAAAAGACCAAAAACTAGATTTTCTGTCGTTATTGGTCTTCTTAATAAAGTAATAATGGTAAGAATGACGAAGTAAATAAATAATAACCCATCCGTTCTTTTCTGAAGATAAAAAAATATCAGTAGCAGAATATTTAGGAAAGGATAAAAATAGTAAATCCAACTGAAATTAGAAAGTCGCAATTGGTATATTCTAATAAGTTCTAAACCAGCAATGAATAGAAAGATTTGCAAATAAAGAAAAAGTAAGAAATTATAAAAAGAACAAAAAATTAATAAGCCGCCAAAAATTAATGCGACAATTATTCTTTTTAAAAGATTACTCAAATTCTAAAACCCGACCAAATTTTCTTTTTCTCTTTTGATAATCTTCAATCGCTAACAATAAATCTTTTTCCCGAAAATCGGGCCAGAGAGTTTTAGTAAAATAAAATTCTGTATAGGCAGATTGAAAAAGTAAAAAATTTGATATTCGATATTCTCCACCAGTTCTTATTAAAAGGTCGGGGTCCGGAATCTCGGGATCATAAAGGAATTTTCTAAATTCTTCTTCGTTGAGTTTTTCTGGTTCTAAATTTTTTTTCAAAATCTTTTTAATTGCATCCAGAATTTCTTGGCGGCCGCCGTAACTTAATGAAAGAACTAAAGTTAAACCCGTATTATTTCTTGTCAATTCAATTAATTCTTCCAAATTTTTTTTAACATCTTTAGGTAACTTTTCTATTTGACCAATCGCTTTTACTCTTACATTATTTTCATTTAATTCCTTGGCTTCGCTCTTTAATAATTTTTTTAACAAACCCATCAAAGCATTAACTTCTCTTTTTGGTCTTTCCCAATTTTCCGTTGAAAAAACAAAAAGAGTTAAATATTTAATTCCTAATTTAGCACAATTACGAACCACCTCTCTTACCGAATCGACACCTGCCCGATGACCAAAATAACGAGGTAAATTTCTTTTTTTAGCCCATCGGCCATTACCATCCATAATGATTGCAATATGGGTGGGGATTTTTTCGGGCACTTATTCTTCTAGTATCTCTTTTTCTTTCTTTTTAAAAAGTTCCTCAATTTTTTTAGTAAACTCATCGGTAATTTCCTGAATTTTTTTAGTTCCTATTTTGCTATCGTCTTCCGAAATTTTTTTCTCTTTTTCTAATTTTTTTATTTCATCGTTAGCGTCTCTTCTAATATTTCTTATAGCCACTTTGGCGTCTTCGGTAATTTTAGCACATAATTTAATTAATTCTTTTCTTCTTTCTTCTGTTAAAGGAGGAATAGGAATTTTTATTAAAGAACCTTCCACTTTCGGAGTAATTCCTAATTCAGCTTTATAGATTGCTTTTTCAATTTCCGGCACCGTATTTTTGTCCCATACTTGAATAATTAACATCCTTGGTTCCGGTGCATAGATATTTGCTAATTGTTTTAAGGGCGTAGGATTACCATAATAATCTATTTTAATTCCGTCTAAAATTGCCGGATTTGCGCGACCGGTTCTAATTTTTGCTAATTCTTGTCCTAATAATTCGTAGGTTTTTTGCATTTTATTTCTGGTTGTTTTGTATATTTCCTCTAACATATCAAGCTTCCAATCTTTTCTCCCAACAAAATCCTTTTTAAATTATTCTTTTTCATTCCATTATAAACAATCAAAGGAATTTTTGCTTCTTTCAAAAGGAAAAAAGCAGTCTGGTCCATTATTCTTAGACCTTTTTTAATCGCCTCCTCATAAGTAATTTTTTTATATAATTTGGCTTTCTTATTTTTAAAAGGGTCATCGGAATACACTCCCTCTACTTTTGTCCCTTTTAAGATTACGTCTACTTTTAATTCCCGGCCACGTAAAGCACAAGCAGTATCAGTGGAAAAATAAGGATTTCCTGTGCCACCAGCTAAAATTACCACCTTGCTATTTTCCATTGCTTCCTGAGCTTTTTCCACATTATAGTGTTCTACTATGGGCATACAAGAAAAAGAAGAAAAAACAACACAAGGTACTCTTTTTTTTAAATAGTTTTCAATTATTAAAGCATTAATTATTGTTCCCAACATTCCTATTCGGTCAGCGAGAAGACGATTTCCCATATCGTTAGCCATTCCTCGAATAAAATTTCCGCCACCAGTTACAATAGCAATTTTTATTAATAAATTTTCTACAACATCAATTATTTCTTCACTTATCGCTTTTAAAAGATTCTCATTCTGCCAAATTTCGCCAGTTAATTTAAGAATAACCCGTTGATAAGGAAGAGATTTATTCTCCAACTTTAAATCGAGCAAATCTTCTTATTCTTATATTTTCACCAAATTTAGCTATCTGTTCTTTTAAATATATTCCTACTATTTTTTCTGGATTCTTAATAAAGGATTGGTTTAAAAGACATACCTCTTCGTAAAATTTCTGTAACTTCCCCTCAATTATTTTTTCAATCACCTCCTTTGGTTTGCCACTGTCTTTCAACTGTTCTTCATAAATTTTTCTCTCTCGTTCAATAATTTGAGGTGGTAAATCTTCTGGACTTATTGCTAAAGGGTCGGTAGCAGCGATTTGCATTGCAATATCTCTAACAAATCTTCTGAACTCCGGATTACGAGCAACAAAATCGGTTTCGCAAGTTACCTCTACCAATACCCCTAATTTTTCACCAGGATGAATATATGCTTCAACAACTCCTTCAGCAGTAGGTCTTTCCAATTTCTTCTCTGCTTTAGCAATCCCTTTTTTTCTCAGAATTTCAATTGCTTTTTCAATATCTCCGTTAGCCTCAATTAATGCTTGTTTACAATCTAAAATTCCGGAACCAGTTCTTTGCCTCAATTCTTTAATTTTTTCAATAGGAATATCATTCATATTTCCTCCTTTAATTCTTGTTCAAAAATTTTTCTGCCTTCAATTACTGCATCAGCAATTTTAGAAGTAATCAATTTTATGGCACGCATCGCATCATCATTTCCTGGAATTGGATAATCTACCAAGGTTGGATCGCCATCGGTATCTACCAAAGCCACTATTGGAATTCCCATCCTTTTTGCTTCTAAAATTGGCGTTTTCTCCATTCGGACATCAACGACATAAATAATCCCTGGCAGACGTTCCATCTCCCTTAATCCTTTATAAAATTTTTGTAATTTAGTTAATTCTCTTTCTAACTTTCTTATTTCCTTATTTCCCAAATTTTTAAAATCTTTTTCTTGAAATTTTTTTTCTAATTCTAAATATCGGATAATCCGCGAACTTATAACGGAAAAATTAGTTAAGAGACCGCCAACCCATCTTTCATTCACGTAAAGAGCCCTACATCTCTCAGCTTCTTCTTCAATTATCGGTTTTGCCTGCTGTTTTCGCCCAACAAATAAAATATCTTCTCCCTTTTCTGCTACTCTTCTTACGGCTTCGTAAGCTATTTTTAATCGTTCAAAAGTTTTTTCAACATTAATTATATAAACGCCATTTTTCTTTCCATAAATAAAAGGAGCCATCTTTGGATTCCATCTTTTAGATAAATGACCAAAATGAATACCGGCTTCCAATAATTCTTTAATAGTTAACGTTTGGTCCATTGGAATCTCTTCCTCCTTTTTGCTAAACCGTATTTACATCTTTCTTTTTCCCGTGGGTCTCTTTTTAATAATCCTGCGTCGGAAAGTATTTTTCTCAATTCTGATTGGTAATTTACCAAAGCACGCGCAATTCCTAAAGAAATCGCACCTGCCTGAGCTGACTTACCACCGCCTTTTACTTCACATTTCACATCAAACTTTCCAAGAAGATTTGTAACTTTCAATGGTTGTTGGGCTAATAATGTTAAATCAAACCGACCAAAATATTTTTCAATCGGTTGATTATTAACTGTAAATCTCCAATTATCGCTTGTGGCTTTAGGATAAAGCCATACTTTTGCAACTCCTTCTTTTCTGCTACCTGAAGCAAAATACACTTGATTCATATTTTTGCCTCAATAATTAAATTTTTTTGTGCCTCATGAAAATGTTTTTCGTCTAAATAAATTTTTAATCTTTTCAATCGAAATTTTCTCAAACGATTTTTGGGCAACATTCTTTTTACTGCCAATTCTATTACTTTCTTCGGATTCTTTTTCATCATTTCCTCTAAACTCATTGATTTTAATCCACCAGGATAACCTGTATGCCAATAATATATCTTATTTTTTTCTTTTTTACCAGTAACTTTAATTTGAGAAGCATTAATTACAATTACAAAATCACCACAATCAATATGAGGAGTATAATAAAGTTTATGTTTTCCCATTAGAAGAAAAGCTATGCGTGAAGCTAATCTACCCAAAACTTTTCCTTTTGCATCCACTAACCACCATTTTCTTTCTACTTTTTTCTTATCCGTCAAAATTGTTGTTTTCATAATTTTTATAAATTATAATAAAATCTTTTTAAAAGTCAAGCGGAATTAGTAAATGGTTTAGAAAATATTAAATTGATTTTAAATTATCTGCCAATAGAAATAAATGGTTTTATTTCTTCGTGGTCAAGAATTTTTGTCAGTTCAATAATCGGGATAAACATTTCTTCTTTTTTTATTAGACCAGTAATATAATAATTGGGAATATTTGGAGAAAATAATGGTGGGCAAGGATAAATTTCTCCTTCTTTTACTTCTAAAATTTCTTTCACATCTTTTACCGCTAAAAAAACTAACTGTTCATTTATTTTAATTTTTAGAAAAATATTTTTAGTAGTCTCTTCTTTAATATTAAAGAATTTTGCCAAATCAATTACTACTGCTAATTTTTTTTCTTCCGCAAGAATACCAATGATGTATTCAGAAACCTTTGGCAAAGGATAGACTTTTATATCCCATAGAATTTCTTTTATCCCATAAATAGGCAATGCTATTTTATCCTCGCCGATTTCACAAACCAAAAAGGCTCCTTTTTCAATAATCATTTTTTTATTTCGTAATTTTTGATTTCACCAATTATATTCTTCAAATTAATTAATTCTTCTTTAAAAAAATTCAACTCTTCCTCACTTTCTTGAAAATAGGTAATTAATTTTTCTTTATTATTTGTTGAGAGCAAATTAACAATTTTTTCACTCATCTCCCGGAAATCAGTAAAATATTTATTTATCAATAATTGATCGTTCTGTAACAAACTTAATTGAAGATTAAGGAAATAATAAGTAAAAATTTTTTTATAATTATTAAGAACCTCTAAATTCTTAGTCTCCTCTAAAGGTTTCTGAATCTCTCTTAACCTATTTTCCCAAGAATTTATTTTTTCTAAATATTTATCTGTTTTTTCTTTAACAATTTTTAAAAGTTCTAATAAGGAAAAATAATTGTTAAAAATTTTCTCTTTCTTTTTCCCTAAAGGTAAAAAGATATTTACTAAAACTATTAAAATAAACAACCCTAAAATAATTATCCCATTAACAAAATATATCTCTTTTATTCTTTGTCTTTTGGTAGTCTCATAATCTATTTCTAATTTAGCCGCCTCTTTAATTAAAATTGCTTCTTTCTCCTTTAACCATTCACGAAAATTAATAAAAATTGTTAAATCCTTTTTTTTAATTTCCGAAGGCTGAATGAAATTAGATATTTTATTAAGAAATAAATTAAAACTGCTGTCTCTTAAAATTTTACTTTCTTTTATTAATTCTTTTATTTTATTTAAATAAACAGGTTCAAAGAAAAGCCGAAATTTCTCTAAATTGATAGCAATTTCTTTTAACAAAAAAATTTCTTTAGTAAGTTCATTCTTTTCTTTTAAAAATTTTTCATTATAAAAATTCAACTTTTGATAATTTTGAAAATTAAATAAAAAAATACCGATAATTAAAAAAGTAATTAAGATTAATATTATTCTTTTTATTATCATATATAATTATAATCAAATTTTTATAAATTGTCAATATTTAACTATTTTTTGATAAAAATTTTTAATTATTTTATAACCAATATCTCCTGAACGTTCAATATGAAATTGTAGCCCAAAAATTTTTTTCTTTTTATGTCTAATAGCTTCGACTTCACAACTTTTAGAGAAAGCAATAATTTCTAAATCACTTTTTTCTAAAGATAATTTTATCACATATTCTTGATGGGATTCTTTAACAATAATTTTATCTGCTAAATTATAAAATATGTCATTTTTATCTAAAATAAATACTTCTTCATCTCCTTCAACGAATTTCGGATGTCGACCGATCTCGCCGCCAAAAGTTTTTGCTAAAAGTTGATGCCCGTAGCAAATTCCTAAAATAGGAATTTCAACCTCTTTCAATATCTCTAAGATATCTTTATTAAATTCATTTTGCGAAATCATCTTGGGCGAACCGGAAAGGATAATAGAATTTAAATTTTTTAGAATATTTACATTAAATTTATCCTCAGAGATTATTTGATAATTACTAAAATCTTTTACCAAATCAATATAAGGAAGTATTTTCTCTTTTTTTTCAAACGGGTAAAAGTTTATAATTAGGGTTTTCAATAATTAAATTACTACCACCGGAAATGAGCAAAAGCCCGATTAGCTTCTGCCATTTTATGAGTAGTCTCTTTAGTTTTTATTGCTTGACCAGTACCTTTAGAAGCATCGATCAGTTCATTAGCTAGCCTCTCTACCATTCGATATTCACTTCTTTCTCTTGCTGCCCGGATAATCCATTTAATTGCCAAAGATTCTTTTCTTCGAGGAGAAACTTCTACTGGAATTTGATAAGTCGCACCACCGACTCTTCTTGGTCTTACTTCTAAAACCGGTTTTACATTATTAATTGCTTTTAGAAAAACATTGTAACCATCTTCGCCTGTTTTCTTTTTGATCAATTCTAATGCGCCATAAAAAATTTTTTGAGCAATTGTCTTTTTACCTGCCCACATTAAATTATTAATAAACTTTTGAACAAGAACTGAATTATATACTGGATCTGGCAAAATTTCCTTTACTTCTGCTCTTTTTCTTCGCGCCATATTTCACCTCATATTTTAGTTTCTTTAGGTTTTTTTACACCATAAAGAGAACGACTTTGTCGTCGCCCCTCCACACCGGCACAATCATAAACTCCTCTTATTACGTGATATTTTACACCTGGCAAATCTTTCACCCTTCCGCCACGGATTAACACAATTGAGTGTTCTTGTAAATTATGCCCTTCTCCAGGAATATAAGCAATTACTTCGTGACCATTACTCAGTCTCACCTTACAAACTTTTCTTAATGCTGAATTAGGTTTTTTAGGAGTCGTAGTATAAACACGAATACATACTCCCCTTTTTTGAGGGCATCCCGTTAGAGCAGGAGATTTACTTTTTTTCCTCACCTTTTCCCTTCCTTTTCTAACTAATTGATTAATTGTTGGCATTAGCCAACCTCCTTAATTTCTTCAATTTTTGTAATTACTTTAACTTTCTTAAATTCACGAAAACCTGTTCCTGCTGGGATCAATCTCCCCACAATTACATTTTCTTTTAGTCCTTTTAAGTAATCCGCTTTTCCGTTAATTGCAGCATCGGAAATTACCCGAGTTGTTTCTTGGAAAGAAGCAGCAGAAAGCCAACTATCGGTTAATAAAGAAGCTCTGGTAATACCTAAAATAATTCTCGTATATTTCGCTGGTTTTTTATGCTCAGCTACCAACTTTTGATTTTCTAAATCTACTTTTTGAGCATCAACAATTTGACCCTCCATAAAATTGCTATCTCCGGAATCTTCAATTTTTACCTTTTTTAACATTTGACGTACAATTACTGAAATATGTTTATCATTAATTTTAACATTTTGTAATCGATAAACTTCTTGAATTCGATTAGTCAAAAATTCTTGAACCGCCATCCATCCCTTAACTTTTAACACATCATGGGGATCAACTTCACCTTCACATAATTTATCGCCTGCTTTTACAATATCGCCTGTTTTTACCAAAAGATATTTACCGTAAGGTATCTTATAACTTCTTTCTGTTTTACCATCCTCCGCAATAACCTTTACTATCCTCATTCCCATATAAGGCGAAGAAACTTCAACCCGTCCGTCGATTTCACTTATTACCGCAGGATCTTTAACTCTTTTTGCTTCAAATAATTCAGCAACTTTGGGCAATCCACCAGTAATATCTTTAGCTCTTATTACTTCTTTTACTAATCGTGCCAAAATATCACCAGGTTTTACTCTTTGATCATTTTCTACTACCAAATACGCATCGTTAGGCAATTCGCGAACTTCGACTACTTCATTATTATCATTAACGATTTCTAATCGCGGATGCTTCTCTTTCTCCCTATCTTCAATAATCCGTTTTTCTTTTCTTCCTACTCGTTCATCAATATCTTCTTGAAGTGTTCTTCCTACTTCAATATCTTTATATTTTACAATCCCTTCTTTTTCAGCAATAATCAGAATAGAATAAGGTTCCCACTCAAATAACTCTTGACCCTCTTTTACTATTTCTCCATTTTCCACTTTAATAAGAGACCCTTTCGGAACATCATAAAGAATTTTCCTACCATTCTGAGAAAGTTCAATTTTACCCGGAATTAACACTACTTTTTGCCCATCGCTTCTTTGTGAAATTTTCAACCCTTGATATACTATTTTCCCAGAAAATTTTGCTGTTGCCTTATTTTGTTCAACCATATGAGTAGCCATTCCTCCGACATGAAAAGTTCTTAAAGTCAACTGAGTTCCAGGTTCTCCAATTGACTGAGCAGCAATTATTCCTACTGCTTCTCCCACATCGACTAATTTACCAGTTGCTAAATTCCTTCCATAACATTTGGCACATAACCCATTTGGCGCCTGACAAGTTAAAACAGAACGAACAGCAACTTTTTCAATTCCGCATTCTTCAATTTCCTTTGCTTTATCTTCATCTATTTCTTCCCCTTCTTTTACAATAATCTCTTTAGTAATTGGGTTAACAATATCTTCCGCGGCAATTCTACCGATAATTCTTTCTGACAGAGGTTCGATAATATCTCCGCCTTCTTTTAATGGTGTTACTTCTTGTTTTAAAATTGTACCACAATCTTCCATCGTAATTACTACTTCTTGAGCCACGTCAACTAATCTTCTCGTAAGATAACCAGCTTCAGCAGTTTTTAAAGCGGTATCAGTCAACCCTTTTCTTCCTCCCCGAGTTGAGATAAAATATTCCCACACAGATAAACCTTCCTGAAAAGAACTTTTTATTGGTGTCTCAATTACTTCCTCTCCTTCACCACCTCTTTGGGGTTTCGCCATCAAACCCCGCATACCTCCTATTTGTACAGCCTGAGCTTTAGAACCACGGGCACCAGAATCGATAAGTAAAAAAAGTGGATTAAACCCATTCTGAGATTTCTCTAATTCTTCCATTAATTTATTTTCGATTTCTTGAGTGGCATTATTCCAAATTGTTACTACCATATTGTATCGCTCAGAATCAGAAATGTATCCTTTTCGATGTTTTTCCACCACTTTTTTGACTTCCATTTCTGCTTCTTTAATAATTTTTTCTTTCTCTTTTGGCACAATAATATCATTTATCCCTAACGATATACCTGCTTGGGTTGCCATTTCAAAACCTAAATCTTTTAAATCATCCAGAAGTTGAACTGTCCTTTTACTTCCTAATTTTCGATAACATTTATCAACTAATTCATTTAGTTTATCTTTATTTAATACCTCGTTTACAAATCGAAGCTCTTCCGGTAACACTTCATTAAATATTACTCGACCTACGGTAGTATCATAAATATTCTCTTTGTAACGGAATTTTATTTTAGTGTGAACCGAAAATTCTCCCAATTGGTAGCCACTTATTATTTCAGAAAAATCATCGTAAACTCTTTTAATTTCTGGTGCTTGAGGATGCTCTTTAGTAATGAAATAAATCCCTGCCACAATATCTTGCGTAGGAGTCATCAAAGGCTTCCCATGGGCAGGAGAAAGAATATTATTACAAGAAAGTAAAAGAGTAGCTGATTCTAAAATAGCCTCTGGTGTTAATGGCACATGGCAAGACATTGTATCACCGTCGAAATCAGCATTAAAGGGAGGACAGACTAACGGATGAATTCCAATAGCACGATGTTCAACCAAAACTGGATAAAAAGCTTGGATAGAAACACGATGGAGAGTAGGAGCACGATTTAAGAGCACCGGATGATTTTTAGTAACTTCAACGAGAGCTTCCCAAACCTCCGGCGAAGCCTTTTTATATAGCGCCTTGGCAGTTTTTTGAGTATCGGCTACCTTCATCTCTTCTAATTTTCTCATTACCATCGGTTTAAATAATTCGTAAGCCATTTCTTTAGGCAAAGCACATTGATGAAGCTTTAAAGTTGGATCAACAACGATTACTGAACGCCCAGAATAATCAACCCTTTTTCCTAAAAGATTTCTTCTAAATCTCCCTTGTTTTCCACGAAGAGATTCGCATAAAGATTTCAACGGACGATTTTGTTTTCCAATTATTGGATTTGGCTTACTTTCGTTACTAAATAAAGCATCTACTATCTCTTGCAGCAATCTCTTTTCATATTTTAAAATTACATCCGGAGTTTTAGTACTTAAAAGTGTTTTTAATCGATTATTTCGGACAATTACTCTTTTATATAAATCATTCAAATCAGCACTAGCATATCTTCCACCTTCTAAAGTAACCAAAGGGCGTAAATCAGGAGGAATAACTGGTATTACATGAAGTATCATCCATTCTGGTCTAATTCCAGAGTTTTTAAAAGCTTCAACTATTTGCAATCTTCTTAATAACTGGAAGCGCCGTGCCTCTTCGTGAATTATCCTTGCTTTTAACTCTGCTGCTAATTTATCTAAATCAATTCTTTTTAAAAGTTCTTCTAATGCTTCAGCACCAGTAGCTGCCACAAGTCCTTCAAACTCCTTTCTTTTTTCTACATACTCATCTTCTTCAATTAAATCTTTAAAGTTATAAGGCGAATCCCCTGGTTCCAAAACTACATATACCTGATAATTTAAAATACTTTGAATTTCATTGATTGTATAATCTAATAACAATCCAATTTTAGAAGGAGGCACTTGATAGAAAAGAAAATGGGCTACCGGCGTAGCTAATTCAATATGCCCCATTCTTTCTCTTCTTACTAAAGAAGTAGTCACCTCTACGCCACATCTATCGCAAATTGTTCCTTTAAATCTTATTTTTTTGTATTTCCCACAATTACATTCGTAATCGCGAACTGGTCCGAAAATTCTCTCACAAAATAGTCCGTCTCTTTCTGGTTTTTGAGTCCGGTAATTAATAGTTTCTGGTTTTGTCACTTCGCCATAAGACCAACTTCTAATAGTCTCGGGAGAAGCTAACGTAATTTTTAATCCTTCAAAATCTGCTAAAATAAATTCTTCACTCATTTTTTCTCCTTTTCCAAATTAATTGGTATTAAATCTAAACATAAACCTCTTAGCTCTTTAACTAATACAGAAAAAGAAGCAGGAATTTTTGGGGTTGGTGGATTAATTCCTTTTATTAAAGATTCAAAAAGCTCTGCCCTTCCTTCTACGTCATCAGATTTTATAGTGAGCATTTCTTGTAAAGTATAAGCGGCTCCATACGCTTCTAAAGCCCACACTTCCATTTCACCAAATCTTTGACCACCAAATTGGGCTTTTCCACCTAATGGTTGTTGAGTAATTAGTGAATATCGACCTACCGAACGAGCATGAATTTTGTCATCAACCATGTGAATTAATTTCATCATATAAATATAACCAACAACAACTTTTTCTTTAAAAGGTAATCCTGTTCTTCCGTCGTATAAAGTAATTTTACCGTCTTCCGGTAAACCAGCTTTTTTCAATTCTTCTTTAATCTCTTCAATCGTTGCTCCTTCAAAGATTGGTGTAATTGCCTGAGAGTCTGATACCTTCATAGCCCATCCCAAAGCTGTCTCTAAAATTTGACCAATATTCATTCGTGAAGGAACACCTAAGGGATTCAACACCATATCTACCGGTGTACCATCTGGTAAATAAGGCATATCTTCTACCGGTAAAATTTTCCCTACCACTCCTTTATTTCCATGCCTTCCGGCCAATTTATCGCCGACGCTAATTTTTCGTTTTTGAGCAATATAAACTCTTATCCATTTTAACACACCGCTGGGAAGTTCGTCACCTACTTTCAGTTTGTCATCTTCTTTTTTCTTTTCTTCTTTAATCAATTCCATTCCTCTTTCAAATTCTTTAAAAATTTCTTTAATTTCTTCCTTCTTTTCTTCACTTTTTACCAAATCAATTAAATCATCAAGTTTAACTTTATCTAATTTATTAGAAATAAAAAAATCTTCAGAGATTTTTTCACCTTCTTTTATAATTATTTTTTTATTTTTTTTGTCTTTAATATTTTTGGAAGAAACAACATTTAAAAGAATGTTCTTTAACTTTTCGTTTCTCTCTTGAATAAGAAATTCTTTCTTCTCAATAAATCTTTTTTCTAATTCTTCTTCTCTTCTTTTAAATATCTCTTTTGCTAACGGATCTTCTGTTCTCCGGGAAAGAATTTGAACATCAATAACGGTTCCGTAAACACCCGGTTCTACCCTTAAAGAAGTATCTCGCACATTTGCTGCTTTCTCTCCAAAAATTGCTCTTAATAATTTTTCCTCCGGCATAAATTCAGTTTCTCCTCGAGGAGTAATTCTTCCTACAAGGATATCTCCCGGCGCAACTTCCGTTCCAATTCTTACTATTCCAAATTTATCTAAATGAGCCAAATCTTCTTCCGTAGCTCCTGGGATATCTCGAGTAATTTCTTCCGGTCCTAATTTTGTTTCCCTCGCCTGAATATCAAATTCTAATATTTGAATCGACGTAAACACATCATCTTTTAAAAGACTTTCGGAGATTACAATAGCATCTTCATAATTATAACCCCGCCAAGGTAAAAAAGCAACTAAAATATTTTTCCCTAATGCTAACTGCCCATCATCAGTACATGGTCCATCTGCTAATAGATCGCCTTTTTTTATTTTCATTCCTTTTCTTACCTTAGGAATTTGATTATAACAAGTGTATTGATTTGTCTTTTTAAATTTCTTTAGCCGATATTCCTTTAGTCCCTTTGGTGTTTTTATCAATATTCTTTCAGCATCAACTTTTATTACTTCTCCATCCTCTTCAGCAATTATAACTGCTCCTGACTCTTTTGCCCACTGTTCTTCTACTCCGGTAGCGACTAGAGGTTTCTCTGGTTTTAATAAAGGAACTGCTTGTCTTTGCATATTAGCTCCCATTAATGCACGATCGGCATCATTATGTTCTAAGAAAGGAATCATCACTGTTGACGGTGAAAACAGCTGTTTAGGTGAAACATCCATAAACTCCACTTCTTCTCGTGGCACGGTTATTACATCTCCCCGGTATCTTACTACCACTTCTTTACTAATAATTTTTCTTTCTTCATCCAAAGGAGTTGTAAATTGAGCAATTTTATGATTCTCCTCTTCATAAGGTGCTAAATAAACAATTTCTTTTGTTACTATCCCATTTTTAACACGCCAATAAGGAGTAGTAATAAAACCAAACTCATTAATTTTACTATAGGTAGCTATCGTATTAATTAAACCAATATTAGCACCTTCTGGGGTTTCTATCGGACAAATCCTTCCATAATGAGAATAGTGAACATCGCGAACTTCAAAACCGGCAGTCTCTTTTGTTAACCCTCCTGGACCTAATGCCGAAACCCGCCTTTTATGAATCAAAGAAGACAAAGGATTTACTTGTTCCATATATTGACATAAAGGATGTTGAGTAAAAAATTTTAATATTTGGCTTTCAACAGTTTTTCCTTGGATCAAATCTCTTAAAGAATTTATTTTAGTGACCCCTATCTGCAAAATTTTATCTTTTACTTGACCAGCAAGATTTATAAACGAATTCCGAAAATAGGGTTCTAAAAGTTCTCCCACAGAACGAACTCGTCTTGATGTTAAATGGTCAACATCATCCGCAGAAATTCGTCGTTCATAAAATTCCAAAAGCCGTCGAATTAATTTAAAAAGTTCTTCTTTCTCGAAATTAGTTTTTTCTAAAGGTAGATTTTCATTAAAAATTTGGTTTAATCGAAAACGACCGCATTTTCCTAAATCAAATCGATTCACATCGAACAAAGCACCTTCGATAAAACTTTTTGCCGGTTGAATTTGGGTGGGCTCCATCCCGCGAAGTTTTTTATAAATTCTTTTTACAGCTTCGTTTTCATCAATAAAGGAATGAAGTTTTAAAATATTATGAATTACTTTCAAACCCGGGGCGCCTTTTTTTACACATTTTAATCTCGTTTGACCTTGTTTTTGAAGAAACTCTAAAATACCTTCAGTCACAATCTCACCTACTGAAATCGCCTCAAATTCCGTTTGCTCAACAATCATATCTCCCACTTCAACCTCTTTTTTTATTACCATATCAAAATAAATTCTTTCTAAGGCTTCTTCTGGAGAATATCCTAGAGCTTGAAGAAAAAGAAACAAAGGAAGTCTTTTTTTTCGATCTAATAATACTGCAAAATCATTATCTCGAGAAATTACCATCTCAAACCACGCTCCTCTGAGAGGAACTAATAATAAAGAATGCTCTTCTTTTTCTTTAATTAAATAAGCTCCGGGAGCACGATGTAATTGATTCACCACTACTCGTTCATTACCATTTACAATAAAAGTACCTTCTTCTGTCATTAAAGGTAAATTAAATAGATACACATCCTGTTCAACAATCTCTTTAATTTTAAATTCTTCTTTTCCTTCTTTTGTTTTAATGGACTCGCCTTTAACAAAACGAAAAGTTACATAAAAAGGAGCATCGTAACTTAAACCTTTCTGCAAGGCCTCTTCAGGCGAATATCGAGGTTCTTTTATTTCATATTTCACGAAATCTAAAATGAAACGTTTATCCACAATAGGGAAAATTTCTTTAAAAACTTTTTGCAAACCAATTTCTTCTCTTTCTTCAGGCGTTTTATCAAATTGGAAAAACTGGTGATAAGATTCTAATTGAATAGAAAGTAAAGGAGGAATGTCCCAAGAATGTTTAAATTTCGTAAAATCTCTTTTTTTCATTTTATTTCCACTTTTGCTCCTACTTCCTCTAATTTAGCTTTAATTTTTTCGGCTTCCTCTTTAGAAACCTTTTCCTTTATTACACTGGGCACATTATCAATCAAATCCTTTGCTTCTTTGAGTCCCAAATTGGTTAAAGCACGTAATTCTTTAAGTACCTGAATCTTTTTGTCGCCAACCGAAACTAAAATGACTGTAAATTCGGTTTTTTCTTCTTTGGTCTCTGAAGGAGTTACTGGTTGAGCCGCACCTACAACTGGTCCAGCAAAAGCAGTTTGGGTAATTCCAAACTTATCCTTTAATTTTTCTACTAATTCGGCAAGTTCCATCACTGTTAAATTTTCAATAGCATTAATTAATTCATCAATTTTTGATGACATATTAACCTCCTTCACTTTTTTTATTTTTTAAATTCTCTAAAATAAATATTAACTCTTTAAATTTATTTTCTAACACAAAAACAAAATTAAAAATCGGTGAAAAAATATAACTAAAAACTTGCGAATATAATTCTTCCTTACTTGGAATATTTGCTAAAAATTCAAAATCTTTATCATAAAAAATCTTGTTTTCAATAATTGAACCTTTAAACTTTAAAAATTTCAATTCTTTAATTAACTTAGCTACCTTCGTAGTTTCATTAGTAGAAACTACTATTGCAGTTGGACCAATAAGAAAATTTTTTGTCTCTTCAGGGAAATTTAGTTCCCGAAGAGCAAGTTCGCATAAATTATTTTTAACCACCATCATTTTTATCTTTTCTTCTCGAAAACGAAGTCTAATTTTCGCCAGTTCATTAGCTGGAATATTTGTAAAATCCACAAAATATATTCCTTTCGTATTTTGTAAAATTTCTTTTAAATTTTTTATTTTGTTTATTTTTTCTTCTTTAATCATCTTATAGCTCCTTCCTTGCTAATTCTTGTAATTCTTTAATATCTAATTTTATTCCTGGTCCCATTGTGGAAGAAATTGTAACAGATTTCAAATACTGCCCTTTTATACCAGCAGGTTTTTCTTTTAATACTTCACTAATAAAAACAATAATATTTTTCTTCAATTTTTCTTTTTCAAAGTCAATTCTTCCAATCCGAGCATGAATATTTCCTGTTTTATCAGTCTTATATTGAATTTTTCCTGTTTTTAAACTTTTTACAGTATTAGCAACATCAAACGTAACTGTTCCTGTTTTAGGCGAAGGCATTAAACCTTTTGGTCCCAAAATTTTACCCAATTTACCAACTTCTGGCATTGCATCGGGAGTAGCAACAATCACATCAAAATCTAACCAGCCTTTTTTTATCTTCTCCACATATTCTTCTAATCCCACATAATCAGCTTGAGCTTCTTTTGCTTCTTTTTCCTTTTCACCTTTTGTCAATACTAATACTTTAACCTCTTTACCTGTACCATAGGGTAAAACTACGCTTCCTTTTACCATTTGGTCTGTTCTTTTAGGGTCTATTCCTAATTTAATAGCAATATCCACTGACTCGGTAAACTTTGCATTAGAAGTTTCTTTTAATAAATTTAACGCCTCCTCCAAAGAATATGTTTTTGATTTATCTACTTTAGCACTTATTAGCTGATATCTTTTACTTCTTTTCATTTTTTAATCCTCCACAATTGTAATACCCATTTGTTTTGCAGTACCTTCAATAATTCTCATTGCTGCTTCAATATCGTTAGTATTAAGGTCTTTTAATTTCTTTTCGGCTATTTCTCGTAATTGCTTTTTTGTAATTTTTCCCACTTTAATCTGATTAGGCACACTTGAACCTTTCGCCAATCCAGCTGCCTGTTTTAAAAGCACCGAAGCTGGCGGACTTTTAGTTACAAAGGTAAAACTTCTATCGGAATAGATTGTTATTACCACTGGAATAATTATTCCTGTTGGCTCATTTTTTGTCCGAGCATTAAATTGTTTACAAAATTCCATAATATTTACTCCATGTTGTCCCAAAGCAGGACCTACAGGAGGAGCCGGGGTCGCTTGACCAGCAGGAATTTGTAACTTTACCTTAGCTATCTCTTTCTTTGCCATTATTTACCTCCTTATCTAAATTTTTTCCACTTCAAAAAAATCTATATCAATAGGAGTCATTCGGCCAAAAATTGTTACAGTCATTTTAATTCTTCTTCGATCAGGATATACTTCTTCAACTGTACCACTAAATCCAGCAAAAGGACCTTTAATTACCCGCACATGATCACCTGGAGAAAAAGGAATTTCCGGAAGAGAAGTACTTTTTTCTTTTTCAATTTCTTCTATCATCTTCATTTCTTCCTCTGAAAGAGGTGTAGGTTTATTTTTTACCCCTAAGAAGCGAGTAATCACTGGAATGGAGGTTACTAACTTAATAGCCTCTTCGTTATCTTCTTCCATTTCTACAACCATATAACCCGGGTAAAGCTTTCTTTCTTCTTCCACCATTTGGTATTCATTTTCTTCTTTTTTACCAGATTTTTTTGTTTTCTTTTTATACCACCGGGCAGTTTTCTTCATTGGTATGATAATCCTTCCAAACAAATCTTGCTTTTCTTCTTCAACAATCAATTTTTCTAACATCTCTTTTGCTTTTTTTTCTTTACCAGTTTGAGTACGTACAATGTAAAATTTTTTCATAACACTCACTTTATAATTAATCTTAAAATTCGTGAAAATATAAAATCCCAAAAGCCAATAAATAATGATAAGAGAAAAGACAAAATAATAACTAACAAAGTTGTCTGAAAAAGTTCTTTTCTTGAAGACCACGAGACCTTCTTTAATTCATTTTTTACATCTATTAAAAAATTTTTTAATTTACTCAATAAATTTTTCATCCAAAATATAAGACAGGCCAGGAGGGATTTGAACCCCCATCCCCCGGATTTGGAGTCCGGTGCTCTACCGTTCGAGCTACTGGCCTATTTAGTCTCTTTATGTATTGTATGTTTTCTACAGAATTTACAATATTTTCTTAACTCCAATTTTTCTTGCTTATTTTTATTTTTAGTTGTTTGATAATTTTTCCTTTTGCATTCAGTACAGGATAAATGAATAAAAATCCGCATTCTTATTCAAAAATTTTTGTTACCACACCCGCACCCACTGTTTTACCACCTTCTCGAATTGCAAAACGAGAACCTTCTTCCAAGGCTACTTCACTAATTAGTTCCACTTCTAAATTTACATTATCGCCAGGCATCACCATTTCAACTCCTTCTGGTAATTTTACTGTTCCGGTCACGTCAGTTGTTCGAATATAAAACTGAGGCCGATAACCGCTAAAAAATGGTGTATGTCTTCCACCCTCTTCTTTTTTCAATACATAAACCTGTGCTTGAAATTTCTTATGGGGTTTAATAGATCCAACAGCCGCTACTACCATTCCTCGCATCGCTTGATCTTTTTCCACCCCTCTTAAAAGAATGCCAATATTATCTCCCGCTACACCTTCATCCAATACTTTTCTAAACATTTCAATACTTACCGCTACTGTTTTAATATGAGTACCAAAACCAATAAGTTCCACTTCTTCACCCGGTTTGATTTTTCCTCTTTCCACTTTTCCCGTCACTACTGTACCCCGACCAGTAATTGAAAATACGTCTTCCACCGGCATTAAGAAAGGTTTATCCAATTCTCTTACCGGTTCAGGAATATACTCATCAACCGCTTTAATTAATTGCCAAACTGCTCCGCACCATTGACAATCTTCTTTACCACACCCGCATTCTAAAATTTTAAGAGCACTACCTTTAACAAATGGTATTTTATCGCCAGGATATTCATATTTAGAAAGAATTTCTCTAACTTCCAGTTCCACCAATTCAATCAATTCCGGATCGCTCATCATATCAATTTTGTTTAAAAATACAACCATCGCTGGCACATTTACTTGACGAGCTAATAATACATGCTCCCGTGTTTGTGGCTGGGGACCGTCAGGGGCTGAAACAACTAAAATTGCTCCATCCATTTGTGCAGCGCCAGTAATCATATTTTTAATATAATCAGCGTGACCAGGACAATCAATATGGGCGTAATGTCTTTTTTCACTTTCGTATTCGATATGAGCCAATTGAATTGTTAAACCTCTTGCTTTCTCTTCCGGTGCCTTATCAATTTGATCGTAAGGAGTATATTTGGCTAACCCCTTTTTTTCTAAAACTAAAGTTATTGCTGCTGTTAAAGTAGTTTTCCCATGATCCACATGTCCAATTGTACCAATATTTACATGGGGCTTTTTCCTTTCAAATTTTTGTTTTGCCATTTTTTTCCTCCGCTTTAATTCTTAATAATTTTAATTAAATTTTTAAAATTTTCAAGCCCATGGCCGGACTCGAACCGGCGACCACACCCTTACCAAGGGTGTGCTCTACCGCCTGAGCTACATGGGCAAATTAAATTAAAATTATAATATAATTTTTTCAAAAGTCAATATTATATAAAGCGGGTGACGGGATTCGAACCCGCAACCAACGGCTTGGAAGGCCGTTGCGCTACCGTTGCGCTACACCCGCAAAATATGGGCAGGGAAGGATTCGAACCTCCGAAGGCATCACGCCAGCAGATTTACAGTCTGCCCCCTTTGACCACTTGGGTACCTGCCCATTTTCTAAGCCGACAGAGGGATTCGAACCCCCGACCTGAGGTTTACAAAACCCCTGCTCTACCACTGAGCTATGCCGGCTTTATAATTTATTATATAATATAACTAAAAATTTCCTTATTGTCAAAAATTTTTTAAATTTATTCCAAATCAATCTCACAATCATAAAGAATTAATCCCTTTGCTGGCGCAGTAGTTAAAGGCAAATGGCTTTCACCAGAAAGAGCCCTTTCAACATCTTTTATTTCTCTTTTATTACTACCAACATCAATCAAGGCACCGACAATTCTTCTTACCATTTTGTATAAAAACCTGTTACCGGTAATTTTAAAAATTATTTCTTTATATTTTTTTATTATTTTAATTTCTTCAATTTGACAAATTCCTTTTTTGGCGCAATAACAAAATTTACTAAAATCTTTTTCACCCAGAAAAAGTTTCTTAGCCTCTTCTATTTTTTTTATATCTATCGTCTTCGGTACCTCCCAACAAAAATATCTTTTTATTGGTGAAATTTCGGTTGTTACAAAATAACAATAAGTTTTTTTTCTAACCGCGTAGCGGGAATTTAAATTTAAAGGAACTTCTTTTATTTCTTTAACATAAATTTCTGAGGGCAATAAAGAATTTATTCTTTTTCTCAAGATTTCTAAATCCATCGGTTTTTCTAACAATACTTTAAAATTACAAAAATATTTTAAAGCCGAAACACCTCGATCGGTTCTTCCCATACCAATTAGTTTAATCTCTTTTTTAAAAATCTTTTTTAAAACTTTTTTTATCTCACCAGCAACCGTTCTTTTATCTTTTTGTTCTTGCCAGCCAAAAAAATTCCGCCCATCAAATTCAATTACTAATAAAAAATTTTTCATTAAAGAAGCTATTTTTTTTGACGTCTTTCTAATTCTTTTTGACAATCAATACAAAATTCGGCATAGGGTATTACCTCTAACCTTGCTGTATCAATTTCTTTATTACATTTCTCACATTTACCATAAGTGCCTTCTTCTATTTTTCTTAAAGCTTTATCAATTTTCATTAATATTTGGGTTTCCTGAGTTGTTAAATAGGCAGCCATCTCTTTCTGATAAGTATCGCTTCCTAAATCAGCAAGATGTGTCCGATAAGTAGAAAGTTCTCCTGTCGCCTCTTTGGGACTTTTCTTAAGAATCTCTTCAATATGAACTTTTCCTTTTATCAATTTCTCTTTCTCTTTTATTAACAACTCTTGGAATTTTTTTAACTTTTTTTTATCCATAAATTTTCTTCTTTAAACTAACTAAAATTTCGTAATTATTTATTTCCATTTTCTTCTCAATATCATTATTTTCTAAAATCTCTTTTCTAATCTCCTCCGCTAAAATTTCATTTTTAATATATTCAATATTTTTATCTAAAATCTCTTCAATTTTTTTATCTGTCTGATATCCCAAAATAATTCGGTCAGTAATATCGAACTTTGCCTCTTTTCTTAAAATTTGAATTCGGTGAATAAATTCTCTCAGAAATCCTTCAGATAATAAATCTTCATCTACACTGATATCGAGAAAAGCAGCTAAATTATCTTCTTCGACTTTTACAAAATTTTCCTTAATATATTTCTCTTCATTAAAAATAATCTCCTTAATATTTAATTCCTCTATTATCAAAGATATAAAATCCTTTAATTTTTCTTTGTCAGGCACATTTAAAAAGACTATTTTTTTTAAGGGTTGCCGAACTTTTATTTTTGCTTTTTCCCGAGCGGCTCTGCCAAGAAAAACTAATTTCCGACAAAGTTCCATTCTTTCTTCTAATTCCTTATCGATTAAATTTCCATTTACTTCCGGAAAATCATTAAGATGAACACTTTTATAAGTCTTTTCATCAATGTTTGCTACTAAATTTTGATAAATTTCTTCGCTCAAAAAGGGCATTATTGGTGCTATTAATTTAATTAATATCGTTAATGCATAATATAAAGTATTATAAGCTGACCATTTATCATAATCAATTTGAGATTTCCAGAATCTTCTTCGGGAACGACGAATATACCAGTTAGAAAGATTGTCAACATATCTCTCAATCAATTTTGGTACTTTATCAAATTCATAATTTTCGTAAGATATATCAACATTTTTAATAAGATTATTAGTGATCGAAAGTAACCACTTATCTAAAGGGTTTTTTAGATTTTCAAAATCAACTTGACATTCCTTTCGTTTTGGGTCAAAGTTATCAATGCGGGCGTAGGTAATAAAAAAAGAATAACAATTCCAAAGAGTTAATAATTTTCTTTTTGTCTCCTCACCAAGTTTATAACCAAAATGAAGATTTTCGAAAGGATTATGGGAAACAAAAATCCAACGCATTACATCGGTACCTATTTTTTCTGCTGCCTCATCAAACCAAATAACATTTCCCTTGCTTTTGTGCATATCTTCTCCTTTTTCATCTTTTACTAAGGCATAACCGAAAATTGTTTTTACCGGAGGAGAATTTTCTAAAACTGTTGCCATTGCTAAAATAGCATAAAACCAATTGCGAAATTGACCAGGAAAACATTCAACTGCAAAATCAAAAGGATACCACTCTTTCCAATACTCTTTATCTTTTAAATAATGTAAAGTAGAAAAAGGAACTATTCCAGCATCTAACCAAGGATTACCGACATCCGGAATACGACTGACCTTATTTCCACATTTTTCACATTTAATTTTTACATAATCAATCCAAGGACGATGGGGAGAATGACCTTCA
>JBDRVL010000005.1:0-24361 GCA_039801845.1 Caldifarciminota bacterium
TATTTCCGTTCTTTATGGATTTTGAAAAAAACAAAAGAATTGGACCAAGGGATTATTACTAAAAGTGGTTTTATGGTCGGTTTAGGAGAAGAGGAAGAGGAAATTTATGAAACCTTGATTGAGTTAAAAGAAGCCAATGTTGATATTGTTACCATTGGCCAATATTTGATGCCTTCCCGAGAGAGTTATCCAGTTAAAAAATATTATAAAGAAGAAGATTTTAAAAAATTTGCTTATTGGGGAAAAGAGGTTGGTATAAAAAAGGTTATCAGCGGTATAAAAGTTAGGAGTTCTTATTTGGCAGAGGTTTATTTTCATTGAAATTTATTTTATAAATTATTATAATTTAAGTTTTTAAATGGGAGGTTAATAATGGAGATTAAAAAAATTACAACTCCTTTAACAGATGAAGTAGTAGAAAGTTTAAAGGCTGGCGATCAAGTTTTAATAAATGGAATTATTTATTCAGCAAGAGATTTAGCCCATAAAAGGTTGGTAGAAACAATCGAGAAAAAGGAGAAATTACCTTTTGAATTAAAGGGAGCAGTAATTTATTATGTGGGTCCGGCTCCGGCAAAACCAGGTTATCCAATAGGTCCAGCAGGTCCAACTACTTCCGGAAGAATGGATCCTTACACACCAATTTTATTAGCTAATGGTTTAAAAGGAATGATTGGGAAAGGTAATCGCAGCGAAGAAGTAAAAAAGGCAATGATAAAATATAAAGGAGTTTATTTTGGTGCAATAGGAGGGGTTGCTGCTTTAACAATGAAAAAGATAAAACAGGCTAAAATAATTGCTTATGAAGATTTAGGTCCTGAGGCAATTTCCGAGTTATTAGTAGAAAATTTTCCCGTGATTGTGATTAATGACATCTATGGTAATGATTTATATGAGTTAGGTGTTAAAAAATATGCTAAAGTAAATTAAATATAGAATAAAATTATGAAAGAAGTAAGAATTTATGTAATGGGAAAAGAATATTTGGTGCCGGAAGGTTTGACAATTATGCGGGCATTAGAATATTGCGGATTTCTTTTTGTGCGTGGTGCTGGGTGCCGCGGCGGTTTTTGTGGTGCTTGTTCAACAGTTTATCGTAAAAAAGACTCCTTTCGTTTAAAAATTGGCCTGGCTTGCCAAACTGTTGTAGAAGATGGAATGTTTTTGACCCAAATTCCTTTTTATCCTGGAAATAAGGCAATTTATGATATTCAAGAAATTACTTATGATCCACAGGTGTTTATAAAATATTATCCTGAAATTGTAAGATGTATTTCTTGCGGTAGTTGTAATCGGATTTGTCCCCAAGATTTAAAAGTAATGGAATATATTAATGCCGCAATAAGGGGAGATGCGAAGAAAGTTGCAGAACTTTCTTTTGATTGTATTATGTGTGGTCTTTGTGCTTCCCGGTGTCCAGCAGAAATTACCCAATATTATGTTGGTCTTTTGGGAAGAAGGATTTACGGTCGGTTTATTCAGAAAAAAGCAAAAGATTTAGAAAAAAGGATAGAAGAGATTAAAGAAGGTAAGTTTGAAAAAGATTTACAAGAATTGATGAAAATGCCGGTAGAGAAATTAAAAGAATTATACGAAAAAAGAGAAATTGAACCTGAATAATTGGAGGCTTAAATGTATCCTGATTATATGAAAGAATCAATAAAAAAAGTAGAAAGCACACGGGAAAGAAGAATTAAAGAAATTTTCCCAAAATTAAAAGCGGAAGAAAAACAAGAACTTCTAAAAAATTATCATCCCGATTATAAACCTGGAACCGTAAGAGAAATTAAGGTGGGAGTAAACAAAGGTAGTTTAGTAGTTAACGAAATTGCCGATATTTTGGAAAGTTATTCTTATTTAAATCCCGAAAGTTTTAAATTAGAAAATATTGATTATGAAGTTGATGTTTTAATTATTGGTGGTGGTGGAGCTGGTGTAGCGGCTGCTTTATCAGTTTATGAATATACTCAAGACATTCTTTTGATTACTAAGTTAAGAATTGGTGACGCCAATACTATTATGGCTCAAGGAGGCATTCAAGCTGCTGATAAAGGAAATGATTCACCGGCGATTCATTATTTAGATGTAATGGGTGGCGGTGGATACAAAAATATTCCTAATTTAGTTTATACTTTGGTTACGGATGGTCCGAAGATTATTAAATGGTTAGAAGATTTAGGTGTGATGTTTGATAAAAAAGAAGATGGTAGTATGATTACTATTCATGGTGGTGGTACCTCTCGTAAGAGAATGCATACCTGTAAGGATTATACAGGAATGGAGATAATGCGAGTAATTAGAGACGAGTTTTTTAATAAGAAAATTAATTATTTGGAATTCACTTGTGCAATTGAATTATTAACCGATGAAGATGGAAGATGTTGTGGTGCTGTTTTGTTAAATTTAGAAAATGGGAAAATAATTATTGTGAAGAGTAAAGTGATAATTTTGGCAACCGGTGGTGCTGGTAGATTACATGTGCAAGGTTTCCCAACTTCTAATCATTATGGAGCCACAGCTGATGGTTTGGTATTAGCTTATCGAGCAGGCGCAAGGTTTATTTATCTTGATACTATTCAATATCATCCTACTGGTGTGGCTTTCCCTGAGCAAATGTTAGGACAATTGATTACCGAAAAGGTACGAAGTTTGGGTGCTCAATTAGTAAATTGTGATGGTGAGCAGTTTGTCTATCCTTTAGAGACGAGGGATGCGGTATCTTCAGCGATTATTAGGGAATGTTTAAAAGAAAAAGGTATAAGAACACCTAGTGGTTATTATGGAGTTTGGTTAGATACTCCATTAATTGAAATTCTAAAAGGTGAAGGAACAATTGAAAAAGAATTGCCAGCAATGTTTCGTCAATTTTTAAGATTTGGGATTGATATGAGAAAAGAGCCAATTTTAACCTATCCTACTCAGCATTACCAAAATGGCGGAATTTTAATCAATGAAAATTGTGAGACAAATGTTTTAGGATTATTAGTTTGTGGTGAGGTAAGTGGGGGGGTTCACGGAAGAAACCGGTTAATGGGAAATTCTTTGTTAGATATCTTGGTATTTGGTAGAAGAGCGGGAAAGAGGGCAGGCGAGCTTTTAAAAGAACTACCACCGATTAAAAAATTAACTTTAAATCACTTAATAACTTATCATAATGAATTAAAGAAAGTCGGTGTAGATGAAAAGAGAAAGTCACCAAAAATTTTACCCGATTATCGTAAAGAAGAGTTTCAACAAAAATTTTCTTTTTTGATAAACCTATAAAAGTAAAAGTAAAACCGGAAGATTTTCTTGTTAAAGAGGTAGTAAATCTACCTTTAAAAGAAAAAGGAGAATATGCGGTTTATTTATTAGAAAAGAAAAATTTTAATACTTTAGATGCCATTTATATTTTACAAAGAAAATATAAATTTGATAAAATTTATCGTTTAGGTTTAAAAGACCGCTATTCCTATGCTTTTCAATATTTGGCTTCTAAAACGATAAGAAAGGAGATTATAAAAGAGAGGAATTTTTCTTTAAGTTTACTTGGTTTTTTAGGAAGACCTTTGAAAAACGAGGACCTATTGGGGAATTACTTTCAAATTACTATTAGAGATTTAAAAAAAGAAGAAGGGGAAAGGATGATTAACAATTTTGAAAAAGTTGGTGTGGATGGTTTACCAAATTTTTATGATGAACAAAGGATGGGAAGTGCCCGACATAATGAAGGTTTTATTGCTTACCATTTGATAAAAAGAAATTATGAAAAGGCTTTAAAACTTTTCTTAGCAACCCCTTCGGTCTTTGATGAAAGTAAAATTAAAAAATTAAAGAAATTTTTGAAGGAAAATTGGGGAAGATGGGAAGAAGCAAAAAGATTGGCAGTTCGTGAGTATTTACCAGTGATTAATTATTTAATATATAATAAAAGAGATTATAAAGGAGCAATTAAAAAAATTCCTTTTGAACTTTTAAATATTTTTATTAATGCTTATCAAGCATATATTTGGAATGAAACTTTGAATTTATATTTTAAAAAATCAGCAATTCCTCTTTCGCCCGTAAAATATCGTTTTGGTGAATTATATTTTTATAAAGATTTACCTTTTTCTTGGCGAAAAAAATTATTTAATCTTTTTATTCCCGCTCCTTCTTCCAAAATAAAAGAGAAAAATGAAATTACTGAGATTATGGAAGAAGTTTTAAAAAGAGAAAATCTTTCTCTAAAAGAATTTAAAATAAAATTGAAAATACCAGGTCTTTATTTTAAACCTTATTTAAGAAAAGCTATTGTTTTACCGAGAGAAATGCAAATTGGTGATTTATTATCTGATGAGCTATATAAAGGAAAATATAAAATTACTTTGAATTTCTTTTTACCAGCCGGATCTTATGCTACAATTCTTATAAAAAGATTGAGTATTTAAATTTCTAAAATCTCAACTTGGTTTTCTTCAATATTAAGAAGGGCAATGGTGGCTTTTTCTGTTAAAAGGCCGCAGGCTTCGCCAGGATTTATAAAAAATATATTTTCTTCTTTTCTAAGTTCGTATTTATGGGTATGTCCGTAGATAATATAATCGACATTTTTAATTTCCTCTTTTTTTAATTTATGAAAAATTAGAAATTTTTTATTACCAAAAGATATTTCTAAAGGCGGTTCGGAAAGGATGAAATTGTTCTCTTTTGCTACTTTTAATAAACCCTCTTTTTCACCGTCACAATTGCCAAAAACTCCATAAAACTTAGCTTTTAAATTAATAAATTCTTTTAGGGTGAAAGGAGCAACAAAATCGCCACAATGGATCACACTAAGCAAATTATATTGGTTAAAAATTTCTATCGCTTTTTTTACTTTTTCTATATGGTCGTGGGTATCAGAAATAATTCCTAAAAGCATTATTCATATTCAAGGGATAGGACTTTTATTCTTATCTTCCCCACAATATTTAAAACCTTAACCTGTTCCTCCACATCGCCAACTTTTAAAATTAAATGCACCGGAGAGGCTGGAAATTCGCCAAAAGTGGGGTCACAAGAAATCCATTCATTTAGATAAACTTGATTCCAGGCATGATAATAAAAACTATTACCGGCATACACTAAGCCAACAACTACTCGTGCCGGAATTCCTAAAGCCCGACAAAAAGCAGCGTACAAAGTAGCGTGTTCATTGCAATCGCCTTCTAAGTTTTTAAGGATTTCAACTGCCGAAGGATAAGAGGTAGTTGCTTTCTTTTTAAGATTTCGGAAAACCCAAATTAATATTTTCTCAGCAACTGTCTGTGTATCAGAAAGATTGCCAATAATTTCCAAGGCTTTCTTTTTAATTAATGGATGATCAGATTGAATAGTCGGAGTAGATTTAAGATAAATTTTTTCTTTTTCCGAGATTTTTTTTTCTTTGATTTTTACTAATTTAGGTTTGGTGATTTCAATTATTAATGGTTTTTTGCTTATAACTTTTTGATTAGGTAAATCGAGGTCTAAATATTCGAAAGAATCTATTCCTTGAATTTCTAATTTTAAAGATTTAAGTCTTACTGGTTCTGGTAAAAAAGTATCTATGGGGATAGAAAAAAAAGAGAGAATGTCTAAAAAATCTTTATTCCACTCATCTATTGCTTTTTGAGGAGATTCTTTAATGCCAATAATTCCACCAGCAGACACTTCTTTTAGTAAGTTTCCTAAAGAATCTAAATAATAAAAAGACTTAACATTCGCCATCGTAATTTCATAAACCAATGTTTCATAAATAGTATCATTTATAATTACAGTATCTTTTTTTTGAAAATGTATTTCTGCTGGCAAAATTGAAAAGAGGGTAAAATCTAAAATATTGCCTTTCCAATTTTTTAAACCTTGGGAGATAAGTAAATAAGGCACTATCCCTATCGGATAAGTATTGGGGGGCATAACTAAGTATTTTTTACTAATTTCAGAACCAGTTTGAAAAGTATAGTAAAGAGTATCTTTTTTAACTTTGCCATTTATCTTTAAAATATTTTTGCCTGAAATTTGTTCTGATTCAAAGTTTTTTAATTTTAATTTAAAATTAGTAATAAGAAAAGTATTTGCCATAACTTCTTTTAATTCATTTCCTACCTTTAATCTTAATTTAATCCGATTATAAAATTTGATTAAAGAGTCGGTCATATTAATTTTTGATAAAGAATAACCAATTTTTGTTTGATTTAAGTAATAACTTAACCAATTTTCGGTATTTTTAGAAACCGAAACTTTCTTTTGACAATTTATGATTAATACTAAAAGAAATAATACCCTTATTTTTTTAAACATAAATTTGGCTTTTTAATTTTGTGTCCGAAAATTTATGAACGATGTCTTCGGCCACCGTATTCAATTAATTCTCTTAGCGCTTTAGGATCAAAGGCGTTTTGCATTGCTGTTTCATAAGTAATTTTTCCCATTTTGTAAAGTTCAGCAAGATAAGCATCAAAAGTAATACTTCCTTCAGCTGAGGCTGTTTGAATTGCCGAAGGAAGATGCTCAATTTTTTTCTCTCGGATTAAATTTCTTACTGCCGGTGTCGCCATCATTATTTCAAAACAAGCAATTCTACCTCTTCCTTCGGCTCTTAAAAGTAATCTTTGAGAGAATACGGCTAACAAAGAGATTGAAAATTGAATTCTAATTTGATCGCGAATTTCTGGAGGAAAGATGTCAATAAAACGAGTTACTGTCTCGGTAGCATTAGTAGTATGCAAAGTTCCGATTACCAAATGTCCGGATTCAGCAGCCCAAACTGTCGCTTCAGCAGTCGCTAAATCCCTGATTTCGCCAACCAGAATAACATTAGGGTTAGAACGTAACCCTTTCATGATTGCTTCCCGGAAAGAAGAAACATCCACTCCTACCTCTCTTTGTGTAATAATTCCTGCTTTATGGTCGTGGACAAATTCAATAGGGTCTTCAATTGTTAAAACATGTCTTGGTGAATTAAGAATGTAATCAATAAAACAGGCTTGGGTAGTAGATTTTCCGGAACCAGTGGGTCCAGTTACTAATATTAAACCATGGGGTCGATCTAATAATGCCTTAATCTTTGGAATGAGATGAGGAAGGAAGCCAATCTCTTCAAAACTCATAATATGTTTAGGAATTAAACGAAGAGCGAGACCAAAGAAGCCTTTTTGTTTATAAATAGCTACTCTAAATCTTCCGTGTTCGCCAAAATCTAAGCCAAAATCTCCTCCACCGCCATCATTAATTTGTGCTCTTAAATGTTTAGCATGTTGGGCAGCAATATCTTTAAATTTTTCCGTCATTTCCGGAGTTAAAATTGGTTCTCCTTCTACCGGATAAAGCTTACCATCAATTCTTAATGTGGGTGGACGCCCAACAGTTAAATGAATATCCGAAGCTTTTTTTCGGACACATTCCATTAATAATCTGTTAAAATATTCTTCTACATTTTCTACCTTCATAATTATTTATACTAAATATTTTTATTTCTCACTTTTAATTATAACTTAAAAATTTTAATAAGTCAATAATTAATAAAATAGATGTGTGAAGACATGATTAACAGGTTAATAAGAATATTAAAGTAAATAATCCCTTGAGACAAAAGACTCTTTTATTTATTGTCTAACCAAATACCAAAGATATCCTGAATAAAGCAACATTTTATTATGTTAGTTATCATTTTCCTCGCTATTGTTATCTTTATAGCCTTGTTTATTATATCTGATTTTATTTTAAAATTTCTTTTTATTATTTTTTCTCTCAGGGAGTTCTATCTATATAGCCCAACATCCAGAAGTTATTTAATTTCTATAAAATTCTTAAAAATAAACTTATTATTAAAGCCGTTAATAAAGTTATTGTTATTCGCACTAATAAAGTTATTATTATTAATCCCTAATAAACTTAGAAATATTCTGATAATATAGTCCTACCCCGTATCTCCCCCTCCATTAGGTTTTTCCTTCTCCCTGTATAATTTTTTTTCCATTTTATTCTATTAAGAAAATATTTATACATTCTAATAGGTATCACTAAATATAAGTTTTAAAATATGGAATTAAATATTAAATTCTGACTTCTTAGAAGGTCTTTTTAAATCACTTCCTAAACATTTAGTAATACTTTTTTCTCACACTACCTTATTCAGTTTTGAAGCATTATATTTTTCACCTTCGAAAACACTTTATTTTTATCACTCCAAATTTCTTTTTATATCCTTAAGAGAGAATAATTTTGTATCACACCTTATATTATATTTCCCAAAATTTTCTAACAAATTACTCCCAAAATATCAATAATTATATTTTAAGAAAGAAATCTTAAGAGAGGACTTTTTTCTTTTGTTCATTTAAATTATTTGTGGGCAAAATAAGAGAGAGGTATTTTGACGGAAGATTTTATCTTCCTTTAATATAAACTTTGAAATTCTAATTTCTAAAAAAAATACCAAATACATTTCTTTTTATTGTTTTTATGTGACTAGTAAAGATTAATTAACTTATTCCGTAGTTTTTATTTATAACGAACAAAGATTTTTATATCTTTTACTACTTTTAAACCTATCTTTTCGTTAATTTTATTGATTAGTTCTTCTTTAAGATAATTCAACTCTGTTTTCCATTCAAACGAAGGAACTTTAAGATAAAGAATTTTTTTCTCTAAATCAATCGGTTGTATCTGTGAAGGAAAATTCTCACCTACAATTTCTTTCCATTTGAAGATTACTTTTTTTTCAATTAATTTATCCCAAAGTCCTAATTTTTTAATAACTTCGGGCAAGGCTTCTTTCAAAGAAATTAATTTTTCCATTTCTTTCTTCATTTTTCTAATAATTCTTTTAAAAAAGAAAATTCTTTTAGAATAGCAGGGTGACGGAGTTTTTTTAAAGCCTTTGCTTCAATTTGTCTTACCCGCTCGCGAGTTATATTAAAAATCTGTCCAACTTCCTCTAAAGTTTTTTGGATACCATCGCCAATTCCAAATCGAAGTTTTAAAATTTTTTCTTCCCTTTTTGATAGATAAGTTTGTAATACCTTTTCTAACTTTTCATTTAACAAAGAAATTCCCGCTTTTCTTGCTGGCGAAGTTGTTTTCTCGTCAGCCATAAAATCGCCAATAAAACCAGATTCTTCATCATCTATTGGTTTATCTAAAGAAACACCGTGTTGAACAATTTTTTGGTATCTTTCAATCTTTTCCTTACTTATTCCTAATCGTTGAGCAATTTCACTAATTGTTGGTTCCCGACCGAAGTTTTGTAAAAACTTTTGACGGGTATGAGTAATTTTATTAATTGCATCTTGGATATGTGATGGTATTCTTACTGTTTTTGACTGTTCAGCAAGTGCTCGCGTAATTGCTTGCTTTATCCACCAAGTAGCATAGGTAGAGAATTTATATCCCTTTTTATAATTAAATTTTTCTACCGCTTTTATTAAACCAACATTTCCTTCTTCTACCAAATCAGAAAATTCTAATCCACGATTAGCATATTTTTTAGCAATAGAAACAACCAAACGTACATTACCATTTATCATTTTATCTCTTGCAAATAGAATTTTATTTTGATATCTCTCTATGTTTTTCCAGGTTTTTTCTGCTTCTTCATAGCTTTGGCCAAAGAAGTTTTCGTTTTCTTTTAACTTTTCTTTTAAATTTTTAATTTCATTTTTATCCTTTGTGTTTTTTAATTGGTTTAGAATTTGTTTTGTTTCAACTATTTTGAAATAAAAATCTTTAGCGAATTCATTAATAATAGAATGTTGTAAACCTAAATTTTGGATTCTTCGTAAAATACTTTTCTTTTTTTCTTCAATTTTTTTTACAACCGCTGGAGTTAGCTTTTTCCCTAAAAGTTCTTTAAGTGTAGTAGTTAATTTTTTTAAAGTCTTCACACGACGAATAAACAATTGTTTTTTGTGAGACATTGCCCGACGGTTTATTAAATATTCATATTCTACCCGGACAATTTGATCTAAATCTTTTTCTCCTTTTTCTATCAGTTCACAAAGTTCAATTAATTTTTCAATAAGCGGTACACTGTTAAAAAGGCAAGAAGTAATTTGGCGATAACCTTCTTCCATTATTTTGGAATATTCTATCTCTTCTTCCTTAGTTAAAAGAGGTAGCTTTGCCAAATCGCGAAAATAAAATTTAGTAGCACTTTCAAAAGGTTCTACCGGTACTTTTTTAGGTTTCTTTAAAATAATTTCTGTTGGTTCTTCTTCCACAATTTCAATCCCCATTCTGTTTAGGTTTAATAAAATCTCTTCTACTTCTTCAGCAGTATTTAATTCTTCCGGTAAAAGCATATTCAATTGTTCATAAGTTAATTTTTTATCTTTATATTTTAAAACTTCATTATAAAATTTTTCCAAAATAGTTTTTTTATTTTTATTATTACTCATTTTCCTCCTTTAATTAAATTTTTTTTAATTTCATAAATTTTTGCTAAAATTTTATCATCCATCTCTCCCGAAAGTTGTTTATTATAATAATATTCATATAAATATCTATCTAATAATCGTTTGAAATCTTCTTCTTTCATATTATTGATTAATACTTTCGATGAAAAAGATAATAAAGCACATTTCTTTTTAAGTTCTTCATTTTTAATTTCCTCTAATATCAATCCCACATTTAACTTTTCTTTATCTTTAAAATCTTTGATTATTTCTATTAATTCCTTAATCTCTCCAGAAAATATTTCTAAAGGATACTTTTCAATAGCGGAAAAATATTGGGGATAAGTTAATAAAACATTGATTATTTGGTCTTCTATTCGGGTTATTTCCACATTAAAAACAAAAACATTCTTTTCTTTTAAAAGATTTATCATTTGTTCTTTATTAAAATGAAAAACTTCACTTACTTTATTTAAATATAGCTCTTTTAGGGGTAAATCGCAAGTAAAATTTATAATTTCTAAAAGTTGTTTTAAAACATTTCTTTTTTTAGAAATTGTTTTGGGATCAGAAATTTTTAGATAAAAATCAATAAGATCGTAAGGATGATCGATAATTTTTTTAAGTTCTTCTATCCCCTTTTTATTTACATATTCATCTGGATCGTAGCCATCTGGAAGCAAAGCGATTAATGGATTTATTCCCACTTTTAAGGTAATTTCAATTGCTCTTTTTGTTGCTTCTTTTCCCGCATTATCACCATCAAATAAAATTATTATTTCTTCACTATATTTTTTTAATAACCTTGCCTGGTCCATTGTAAAACCAGTGCCTAAGGGTGCAACTAAATTTTTGATTCCCTTATCAAAAAGAGAAAGTAAGTCAAAGTAGCCTTCAACTAAAATTGGTTTGTCCTTTGTTAGAAATTTGTTTGTTTGATAAAGACCATATAGATTTTCTCCTTTTTTAAAAATTGCTGTCTCCGGTGAGTTAAGATATTTCGGTTCACTTTCATCCAATACCCTTCCACCAAAGCCAATAACTCTTCCCCGGCGATTAAAAATTGGAAAAATGATGCGATTAAAAAACCATTCCCGAATTTCTTCTTTTTTAGAAACCAAACCACTTTTAATCAATAGCTCTTGAGAATAACCTCTTTTTTGAAGTGTTTTAATTAAAAGATTTCCCCCCGGTGCATAACCTAACTTAAACTCTTTTATTGTTGTTAATGATAATTTTCTTTTTTCGATTAAATAACTCAAAACTGAGGAATGAATAAAAAGTTGTTCGTGATAAAAATCACTTGCTAATTTGATAATTTCATATATTTCTTGATTTTTTTCTTCTCCTTTTTCTTCCATGGAACTTATTCCTAATTTTTCTGCCAAAGATTTTACTGCTTCAGTAAATTCTAATTTTTCATATTTCATTATAAAATGGATGACATTACCGCTTTCTTTACAACCAAAACAATGAAATAATTGCTGGGAAGGATTAACATAAAAAGAAGGTTTGGTGTCACGATGGAAAGGGCATAAGGCTCGATAGTAATTACCAACTTTTTTTAAAGGAAGATAAGAACTAATTAAATCTACAATATCACAATTTTCTAAAATTTTCTCAACGATTTCCCTTTTAACCATTTTCTTTCTTTATTAATTTTACTTCACTTTTGGGAAGAGTTATCAAAAATTTATCAGTTATAATTTTCAAAAGGTTATTTTTAATTTCCACAATTGTACCAATCTTTTTTAATTTCTCAATATATACTTTATCGCCGATTTTCAAATCTTTTTCCTCATTAAAAAAGTAGATAAGATTTTTCTCTTCTTGAGTTTCTAATAAATTAGTTTCGATAAATTTTTTGGCTTCTTTTATTGCATCCCTTTTTTTAGTTTTAATTGTTCTTATGAAATTTTCTAACTCCTTTCGAGCATTTAAAAAGAAAATTTCTTTTTCTTTTAAAAATTCTTTTCGATAGTTTTTAAAAATTATTTGTAATTCTCTGTTTTTTTCTTCGTAGTCTTTTATCAGCTTTTCTAACCTTTTTTCTTTCTCTTTCAATTCTTCTATCTTTTCTTGATATTTTTTAACTTCTTTTTCCCACTCACTTAATTTTGTTTTCAAAGCAAGAAAATCGGTTTTTAAATATTGTTTGGCTCTTTCAATTATTTCTTTTTCTAATCCGATCGTTTGGGCAATTTCTAAGGCACTAGATTCGCCTGGAATGCCAATAATTAGTCGATAAGTTGGTTTTTCTTTGTATTCCATAGCAGCATTTAAAATTTTTGATGAGTTATGAGCAAAAGTTTTCAAACGGAGCGAGTGGGTGGTCACAAAGACAAAAGAGTTTCTTTTAGATAGTTCTTCTAAAATTGCCATTGCTAACGCGTCTCCTTCTTCAGAAGAAGTGTCCCTTCCTAATTCATCTAATAAAATTAATGAATAATCATCTGCTTTTTCCAGAAATTCTTTTATTTTTTTTATATGGGCATGAAAAGAGGATAATCCTTTTTCTAAGGATTGTTCGTCTCCGATATCAGCAAAAATTCTTTTAAAAAATGGAATTTTACTGTTTATTCCTACGGGCGGAAATATTCCTGATTGAGCCAACAGTGAAATTATTCCAATTGTTTTTAGGGTTACTGTTTTTCCACCGGCATTCGGTCCAGAGATTAAAAGAATTCTTATCTCCTTTGGTAATTGAAAGGAGAGGGGTGTTACTTCTTTTTTTATTTTTAATAAAAGAGGATGGTAAGCAGAATTTATTTGAAACTCCATATTTTCGGAAATTTCAATCTTTTGGCAATGATACTCTTCGGCAAATTTTGCTTTAGCATTTAAAGCGTCTAAATAGGCAATCGTTTGGCACGTTCTATTTATATCAGAATATCTCTTAATCACTTCTTTCGTTAGTTCTTTTAAAATTTTTTTCTTTTCTTCGACAAATTGATGATTCGCTTTTGTAAGTAAGTTGTTTTCTTCAACAATTTCTAAAGGTTCGCAAAAGGCGGTTTTTTCTGTTTCAGAATAATCATGAACAATTCCCGGAAATTTACTAATTAAATTGGCTTTAATTGGTAGCACATATCGGTCTCGACATAAAGTATAATTATCAATTACTAAAAAATCTCTTTTTTCTTTAATTATTTTTTTTAATTTACTAATAATCTTTTCTCTTAAATTTTTTATTTCCGTAAGAATTTTTAAAAGTTGAGGAAAAGCTTCGTATTTAATCTCACCATCTTCTTCAATTTTTTCTTCAATTACTGAAATTAACTGTTGATAATTATTCAGATTATTTAGATAAACTGCAAAGGAAGAAGGAAGATTTTTTAAGGGAAAATATTTTTTAAGTTTTTCTACTTCTTTTAAAAAGTTTTTTATCAAAATTAAAATTTTCCCATCAAAATAATAGCTTTTTTTTGCTGCTTCTTCTAAAAACTCGACTAAATTGAAGAAATTTCGGTAAGAGGGTTTTTCTCTTAGGGAAAGATAATATTCTAAATGGTTGAATTCTTTTTTAATCTTCTCGATTTCCGAAAAAGGTAAAGAATTTAAAATTAATTTCTTTCCTAAAATAGAGTCACAATAATTAGCAATTAAGCTAAGCACTTTCTGATATTCTAAATTTAAAAGAGTTTCTTTATCACAAATCACTTTACATCTGTTGCATTTTTTTTCGCCACTTTCTTATTGCTTCCGCCAGACGTTTCTTTTTTCTTTCGCTGGGTTTTTCATAATATTCTTTTCTTTTTATATCTTGTAAAATCCCAGCCTTTTCTACTGCCCGGCGGAAACGGCGAATAAAACTTTCAAAAGGTTCGCCATCTCGAACTTCAATTTTTGTCATTCTTTTCACCTCCTTATACATTTAAATATTATTAAACTCATATAAAATTAAACTAATTGCCACAATCCCAGCGGTTTCACTTCTTAATCTTCTTTTTCCTAAGGTAAAAAATTTTGCTCCTTTTTCCTCTGCTATTTTTGCTTCTTCTTTAGTAAAACCGCCCTCCGGGCCAATTATTAATAGGAGGTTTTTAATATTTCTGTTAATAATATTAGCTAATTTGGTATCACTATCTTCGTAAGCTAAAAGGACTAAGTCAAAAGAGGGAAAGTTGTTAACTAATTCTTTAAAAGTTAATGGTTTATAAATTTTTGGTAAGAGAGTGCCCGCCGATGTTTTTAAAGAAGCTATGGAAATTTTTTTTAATCTTTTTAATTTATTTTCATTTATTTTAACTACTGTATTTTGAAAATAAACCGGAATAAAACCTCTAATTCCTAATTCTGTTGCTTTTGCTAACATTATTTCCGTGTTTTCGCCCTTTAATGGCGAGCTTGCTAAAGTAATTTCAATATTCGGTTCCCTTGGCAAAAATTTTTTACTCAAAATTTTTCCGGTTAATTTCTCTTTTTTGGCATCAGTTATAAGAAATTCGTATTCATAGCCATAACCATCAGTTAATTTTATCTTGTCGTCAACCTTATGTCTCATTACCTTTAAAATATGTTTCGCTTCTTCGTTTTTTATTATTATCTTTTCACCAATTTCTAATTTTTTGGGATAATAATAAATTTCGCAAGATAAGAAATCTCTTTTCATTCTCTTTATTTAGGACGTCTTGGTGGTGGCGGAGATTGAGAAGATATTTTCTTTAATTCTTCCAATAATCTCTTTTCTTCTTCGGAAAGAGAATTGGGGAAAAAGATTTTAATTTTTACTAATAAATCACCCGAAGAATTGTTGACCTTTAATCCTGATTCTTTAATTCTAATCACCTCTCCATCTTGGACACCAGGATTGATTTTAATTTTTTTATTACCTCTTAAAGTAGGTACTTCAATTTCACCACCAGTCAAAGCCACAGTATAATGGATAGGAATTTCTACTATTAAATCAAGCCCCTTTCTTAAAAAAAGCGGATGGGGAACTTCTTCAAATTCAATAATTACATCTCCTTTCCCATCTTCACCATAATGGCCTTCGCCTTTTAAAATTAAGTAATTATGTTCAATAACTTCCTTGGGAATTTTGATTTTAAATATTTTTCTTTTTTTGATTCGTCCGTTTCCTTCACAAACTTTACAGACTTCTTTTATTATTTTCCCAGTTCCACCGCAATTGTGGCAAGTGGCAATCTTAATTATCTGGCTAAAAGCACTTCTTTGAATCAGTTGGATTTCTCCTTTTCCTTTACAAATTGGACAAGTGGTTTTTCCCTTACCTCCGCTTCCTTGGCATTCGTGACATTTTTCATAACGTTCTAATTCAAAAGTTTTTTCTCGGCCTTCCGCAATATCTTCTAAGGTTAATTTCATTTTTACTTTTATATTGCCACCGACAACTTTTCTTTTTCTTTCTTTTGTCGTCCTTCCCCAAATGTCAAAGATTGTATCCTCTTCGAAAAATTTTCTAAGAAATTCAAATGGATCAAAAGTATCTTCGAAGATATCCCGCCATTCATCAGCATGAGTAAAATGTTTCCAACTAAAACCGCCCGGTCCAAATGTTTGAGAAACACCTTCATGACCATAAAGGTCGTATAGTCTTCTTTTTTCATCATCTATCAAAACTTCATAGGCTTCAGAAATTTCTTTAAATTTTTCTTCGGCTTCTTTTCGGTTGTTAGGATTCATATCTGGATGGTATTTCTTGGCTAAACGGCGATAAGCCTGTTTGATTTCTTCCTTTGTGGCATTTCGAGGTATCCCTAAAATTTCATAATAATCTTTCTTTGTTTTTTGCATAAAGAAATAATAATTAAACTACTTTATTTATTATCAATAGAATTTTTAAAAAAATCTTTATTAACTACCTTTTATTCTTTTTGCTTTTAGTAACGATTTGGCAGCTTTTTCTAACTCTTTTATCGTTAGGTTAATTATTTTTTTATCCTTTTTGATTAGTGCTTTTTTGAGTTTTTCTAATTTATCTTCTATCAGTTTCCTTTCCTTGCTACTTAAAGAGTCGCCATATTTTTTTAATTTGTTTTGGATAGTAAAGTATTTAATCCGACCACGCATCAGCGGTTTTTTAAGATCTTTAAGAGCGGTAATTAATTCCTTATTAGCAAATCTCCTTAAAATTCTTTCTTCAATCTGTCTCACTCTTTCTCGGGTGATATTAAGTTTATTACCGATTGCCTGCAAGGTATGGGGTATTTCGCCGCCCAAACCGTAACGTAACCGAATAACTTCCTCTTCTCTCTTTGTTAATGATTTTAGTATTTTTTCAAGTTTTCCATCTAAATTACTTAACATATCTTCTCCTTTTTAAGATTTATTATCTTCATCATAAACTTCATAATCTTTTTTATCTTTTTCTTCTTTTTTAGTTTGAGCCTGCTGATACATTGCCTCTGCTAAACGATAACTAGCCTTTTGTAATTCCTCAATTGCCCTTTCTATTTCTTCTTTATTATCTCCTTTCATTATTTCTTTTAATCGATTCAGTTTTTCTTCTATTTCTCTTTTATCATTTTCGGAAATTTTATCTCCAAATTCTTTTAAATTTTTTTCAATAGTATAAGCTAAATTATCGGCTTTATTTCTTGTTTCTACCAGTTCTTTTTTTCGTCGGTCTTCCTCTCGATATATTTCGGCTTCTTTAATCATTCTTTCAATTTCTTCTTTGGTCAAGCCGGAGGAAGGAATAATTCTCATACTTTGTTCTTTTTTGGTAGCTAAATCACGAGCAGTAACGTGTAAAATTCCGTCAGCATCAATGTCAAAGATCACCTCAATTTGAGGAACACCGCGCGGAGCCGGAGGAATGCCATAAAGATCAAACCTTCCTAAACTTTTATTATCAGCTGCCATCGGTCTTTCACCTTGCAACACATGAATTGTGACCGCTGTTTGATTATCTTCGGCAGTTGTAAAAATTTGGCTTTTTCTTGTGGGGATAGTCGTGTTTCTTTCGATAATTTTAGTAAAAACACCACCAAGCGTTTCAATACCTAACGAAAGGGGAGTAACATCTAAGAGGACGATATCTTTAATTTCACCGGCAAGAACCGCTCCTTGGATAGCCGCACCAATTGCTACTACTTCATCAGGATTAATTCCTTTATGTGGTTCTTTACCAAAGAAATCTTTTACTACTTCTTGAACCCGTGGCATTCTGGTTTGACCTCCGACTAAAATTACTTCATCAATATCTTCTGGCCGTAATTTAGCATCGGCTAAACAATTTCTAACCGGTTCCAATGTTTTCTGAACTAAGTCTTCCACCATTGCTTCTAACCGGGCACGGGTTAATTTTAACTCCAAATGAATAGGACCTCTTTCTGGGTCGGAATAGATGAAAGGTAAACTTATTAAGGTTTCGTATTTGGTAGAAAGTTCTCTTTTTGCTTTTTCTGCTGCTTCTCTAATTCTTTGCAAGGCGGTTCGGTCCTTAGAAAGGTCAACCTTAAATTCTTGTTTCGCCTCTTCTAATATCCATTGAACAATTCTGGCATCAAAGTCATCGCCGCCTAAATGAGTATTACCATTAGTAGCAATAACTTCAAAAACTCCTTCACCAATTTCTAAAATAGAAATATCAAAGGTGCCGCCGCCTAAATCATAAACAGCAATTTTTTCATTTTTTTTCTTATCTAATCCATAAGCGAGAGAAGCAGCCGTTGGTTCGTTAATAATTCTTAATACTTCTAAACCAGCGATCTTACCTGCATCTTTTGTAGCTTGTCTTTGGGCATCATTAAAATAAGCAGGAACAGTAATCACTGCTTTATCAATCTTTTCACCCAGATATTGTTCAGCAGCATTTTTTAAATATTCTAAAATTAATGCCGAAATTTGAGGTGGCGAATACCTTTTCCCTTCTACTTCTACCCAGGCATCGCCATTGTCAGCAGGCACTACCTTGTAAGGAACCAATTTTATTTCCTCTGTAACCTCCGAATATTTACGTCCCATAAAACGTTTAATAGAATAAATTGTTTTGTCGGGATTGATTATTGCTTGCCTTTTAGCAAGGGTGCCAACTAATCTTTCTTTACCAAAAGCTACCACTGAGGGAGTGGTTCTTTCTCCTTCCGGATTGGGAATAACTACTGGTTGGCCTTTTTCCATTACTGCCACAACAGAAAAAGTTGTTCCCAAATCTATCCCAATTACTCTTTTTCCCATTTTTCCTCCTTTATTTTTCCCACATTTATTAGACTCATCTAACCCTCAGAAGGATTTTGTTTTTCTTTACTCACTATTACTTGAGCCGGTTTTAAAACATAGTCTTTATAAAGATACCCTTTACTAACCTCTTCTACAATTCTGTTAGGCGGAACTTTATCTGTCTCCACATAACCTACTGCTTCCGCATATTTTGGGTCAAACTCTTTTTCTAATAAAGAATATTCTTTTAATCCGTGTTTTTCTAAAACACTTCGCAGTTGATTATAGATTATTTCCAAACCTCTCTTTAAATTTTGAAAATCATTATTTAATTGTGAATGAAATAAAGCCCGATTGAAATTTTCTAAAACGGGGATAAGATCAACAAAAAGGTCTTTCAAGTTTAATTCCTTAGCAATTAAAACCTCTCTTTCTTTCCTTTTCCGAAAATTATCAAATTCAGCTAATAACCGCAAATAACTGTCTTTTAATAAACTTACTGGTCCCACTTTTTTCTTTTCCATCTTGACTTTATATTATTTTATATTATAATATACCAAAAAATTTATGATTTGTCAACAAGTAAAGATTTAAGGAGGAAATATGGAAATAAAGATAATTGAAATAAAAAAACCAGCAGAAGTGAATATTATTTTGGGGCAAAGCCATTTTATTAAAACTATTGAAGATTTGTACGAAGTAATTGTTACTACTAATCCGAGTGCAAAATTCGGAATTGCCTTTTGCGAATCTTCCGGTCCTTGTTTAGTGCGTAGTGAAGGTAATGATGAAGATCTGGAAAGTTTAGCAATTGAGAATGCTTTAAATATTGGAGCGGGTCATTCCTTTATAATTTTTTTAAAAGATGCCTATCCGATAAATATTTTGAATGGAATAAAACAGGTTAGCGAAGTCTGTTCTATATATGCAGCGACAGCTAATCCTTTAAAAGTGATTGTAGTTGATGATGGCGAAGGTCGGGGAATATTGGGTGTGATTGATGGTTTGAAACCGAAAGGTGTTGAAAAAAAAGAGGATATTGAAAAAAGAAAGAAATTTCTGCGGGATATTAAATATAAATTATGATTTGGATAGAAAATATTAGCGAATATGATGGAAAGGAGGTTATTTTAAAGGGTTGGGTTTATAATAAAAGGTCCTCAGGAAAAGTAAGATTTTTATTAATAAGAGATGGAACAGGAATAATCCAAGCTGTCTTTGAAGCCAATGGAGTTGACGAAAATTCTTTTGAACTTGCGGATAAGGTTTCTCAAGAATCTTTAGTTGAATTGAAAGGAGTTGTGAGAAAAGATAACCGAGCACCAGGAGGGTTTGAAATAGTTGCTAAGAAATTGAAACTTTTAAGTCCCTCGGAGAATTATCCCATTACTAAAAAAGAGCATGGTATTGATTTTCTTTTGCAACATCGCCATCTTTGGCTTCGGTCAAGAAAGCAGTTTGCCATTTTAAGAATAAGGGCTGAGGTAATTAAAGCCTGTCGGGATTTTTTAGATAATAGAGGTTTTGTTTTGGTTGATGCACCCATTTTGACTCCTGCTTCTTGCGAAGGCACAACAACTCTTTTTGAGGTCGATTATTTTGATAAAAAAGTATACCTTTCCCAAAGTGGTCAACTTTATAATGAAGCGGCAGCTGCTGCTTTGGGGAAAGTTTATTGTTTTGGTCCCACTTTTCGAGCAGAAAAATCAAAAACCCGCAGGCATTTAACTGAATTCTGGATGGTGGAACCGGAGGCAAGTTTTATGGAACTTTTTGATATTATTGATTTAGCAGAGGATATGGTTTTTTATATCGTTGAAAGGGTATTAGAAAAAAGAAAAAGAGAATTAGAAATATTAGAAAGAGATATAAATTCCTTATTAAACATTAAAAAACCTTTTCCACGAATAACTTATGATGAAGCGATAAAAAAACTACAAGAAAATGGCTTTAAGATAAATTGGGGAGATGATTTTGGTGGTGACGAGGAGACTTATCTGTCGACTCTTTATGATAAACCTTTAATAATTTATTATTATCCAGCTAAATGTAAAGCTTTTTATATGAAAAGGTTAAAAGAGAACCCTGAGATTTCTTTATCGGTTGATATTTTAGCACCAGAAGGATATGGTGAGATTGTTGGTGGCGGGCAAAGAGAGGATGATTTAAAAGAATTGGAAAAAAGATTAGTAGAATATAATTTACCAAGAGAGCCTTTTGAATGGTATTTAGATTTAAGAAAGTATGGTAGTTTTGTTCATTCCGGATTTGGTTTAGGAATCGAAAGGACAGTGGCTTGGATATGTAAGATTAAGCATGTGAGAGAGGCAATACCTTTTCCCAGAATGATTGATAGAATTTATCCATAATTCATTTTATAATAGTTTTTAGAAAATTTTTTAATTGAAAAAGAGCTTTTGCCCGATGACTTATTTTATTTTTTTCTTCTCCGAGAAGGGCAAAAGTTTTATTATAACCTTTTGGAATAAAAATTGGATCATAGCCAAAACCTTTATTTCCCATTTCTTTATTGCTAATATAACCTTCGCATTCGCCTTCAAAGAATTTTACTTTTTTTAAGGATAAAGCCAAAGCAATTACACATTTAAATTTTGCCTTTCTCTCTTCTTTTTTTACACCCTTTAATAAATTCAGCACTTTCTTGATATTTTCTTTCGGATTTCTCCTTTTGGTAAATCGTGCTGATTTTAAACCTGGAGCACCATTTAAATAATCAATCATTAACCCTGAGTCTTCACCAATTGTGATATAACCCGTTTGTAATAAGCCAGCAATTGCCTTTTTATAGGCATTTTCATAAAAATTATCGCCATCTTCTTTACAAATAAATTTAATTTTTAAATCCTGGGGAGTTAAGATTTGGACGGCTAAATCGGAAAGGATTTCTTTTATTTCCTTTATCTTTCCCTTGTTATTGGTGGCTAAAAAAATTTTCATAAATATTTTTGATATTCCTTGATTTCTTTTAATATTTTTAAAAAACTTTTTATTTTATCAAATTCTTTTTTATCACAAACAAATATAATGTCCTTTTCTTTTATCAAAATTAAATCTTTTATACCTAAAGAAAAAATTGGTAAATCTTTTGTATAAAAGATAGAATTTTTTGTTTCCCAAGCAAGGATGTTACCGATTTTTATATTATTCTTTTCATCTTTATCATAATATCTTTCTAAGGCTAAGATTGAACCAACATCATCCCAATCAAAAGTGCTTTTTACTACGACAATTCTTTCAGCCTTTTCCATGATCGCATAATCAACAGAAATATTTTCTGCCTTTTCATAAATCTTTTCTAACAACCCTCTTTCTTTTTTTGTTCCTAAATATTTTTCTAATAATTTTAAATCTTCATAAAGGACAGGCATAAACTTTTCTACCTGTTTTAAAAAATAATCTATTTTCCAGACAAACATTCCGCTATTCCAAAAAAATCTTTTGCTTTCCAAAAATTCTTTTGCTTTTTCATAATCTGGTTTTTCAACAAATCGCTTTACTTGATAACTTTTTAAGTTATTTTCTTCTTTTATTAAATTATTGATTTCAATATAACCGTAATCAGTTGCTGGATAAGTAGGCGGAATCCCAAAAGTCACCAGGTAATCTTCCCTGGCAATTTGGAAAGCAAAATCAACACATTTGTAAAATTCTTCTTGATTTTTAATCAAATGATCCGCAGGTAATACTATAGTTAAGGCATTATTATTCTCTTTTTTGATATAAAGAGAAGATAAGGCAATAGCAATGGCGGTATTTTTGGATTGGGGCTCAATTACTAAGTTGTGTTTTTTTAATTTTAATAAATTTTTAGTATTTTTCGCTAAATCTTTAGGAACCACATATTTCTGGTATCTTAAAGGAATAATTCCTGTAATTCTTTTTTTAGTTAATTTTAACAAAGATTCGTTATAAAAAAGTTTTAAAAATTGTTTTGGTCTTCTAAATCGGCTTAAAGGCCAAAATCTTTCTCCCCGTCCACCAGCAATAATTATCGCATATCTTTTTAAATTATCTCTCATAATCTCTGATTATTGCTTTTAAAAGTCCACCAAGAAAATTTGTTTTAATAATTAAAGGTAAATAATCTTTTTCTTCTTGAATATAAATACTTCCTAAAATTTTCGCTTTTGGTTTTGTTTTGGGGTAAATTTCATACGCATAAAAAGAACCGATGTTAGTATTAATAAATAATTTTCTTTTCTTTTCTAAGATTACTTCATAATTTTTTTTATTATAATGGAGAAAACAATTTTTAATCATTTTATTTTCGGCAATAATTTTACGTATATAAAACCAAAAAGTCAAGATATCTTTTATTTCATTAATTAATGGGAAAATAGTATTATCACTGTAAAAAATCTTGTTATTTTTATAATCAAAATAAATACTGCATCTCTCTTTAAAATTTTTTTCATTAATACTTCTATAAGCAAATAAAGTTTTGAAATCAAAATCAGCATAACTTATTAAGGTATCGGCAATTTCCACGAGAGGGGATAAATTTTTATTTGAATGGAGATAACAAGTGAAACGATAAGCTTCTTTTTCTTGATAAATTATCTTTTTACATTCTAATTTTAAAGAGCCAACCTTAATAAATCCTAAATAAAGGTCGTAGTAAATTGTTTCATTGAAAAGATTTAATAAAAAGAAGAGAAGCATGAAATAAAAAAGACCCGAGGAAAAATTACCCCGGGTCTTTTCTCCTAATAATAGTCTTCTTTAATGTTTAATAAGTCTTAAACCTTGGATTTTTTGGAACCAGGATTCAATTTGGACAGTTCCGTTTTGAGTGTTCACACCGCTTATCTTAACTAAGGCATAATAATTATCCTCAGTCTTTACAGCTACATAGAGAGGATCACGGTCAATTTCTGTATAATTAAAATAAGTAGTTCCTTCAATATATCTTGGTAAAGGTGCTTGAGGATCAGTAATTGGGTCAGAAATTCCATTTACTCGCCAAGATCCAGGTGGGGTTACATTACCCGAATCACTTGGTGCCATATCGGGAGAAGCAATATTGTAAGGTGTTCGGTTATATCCAAATGCAAAATTGGTAATATAAAAGTCTACGTTAGAAGCATTCGCAGCCTGGGTCATAGAATAAGTATTAGCACTGCCAGTTTGTCTATTCCAACCATAACCACTATTGCCAGCAGCATTTAACTCTGATAATGTCTGAACTGGATTGGGAACTGGAACAGTATTTTTTTCATCGCTTTCGTACTCATTTTTTCCAAAAACAGCCGATACATAGTAATAACCAGTATTCCCTTGAGGATTATGAATGTAGGAGGTGGTTGTACCGCTAACTTCATCTACCTTAGTATAATTTGCTTCTCCTAATGCTTTAAAATAAATGTAGTATTTGGTGGGTGTTCCTTCTGTTGGGGCTTCCCATGTTAATTTTAATGTAGTATCAGTGGCCGCTTGTATGGCGAAATTTCTTGGAGACCCGCCCGGCTTTTGTTCGCAAGCAAAAAAGAATAACATCACTAAAAAAACTAATAAAAAAGTTGGTGTTTTCTTCATTTTTTCCCTCCTTTTGTTATCTTCCTATTCTGGGTGGTTTTTTGAGTGTGGGAGGAGTGGGTGGTTTCGGTGCTGGTGTCACTGGTTTTTTCGTATGGAATTGTTGATAATGCTCTTCATAAACAGCCTTTAATGAATCCAACGTAGCATTTAGGAGATTTATTTTTTCTTTTAATTGGGTTATTTCATTATTTAATTTATCCATCTGTTGAGTTATCTGTTGACCTGGCTGACAATTGAAAAATAATAATACACTTAAAAATAAAAAGAAAGTGATTAGGTATCTCATTTTACTTCCTCCT
>JBDRVL010000006.1:0-23776 GCA_039801845.1 Caldifarciminota bacterium
TTTCCAAGGAAATTTAAAATTCTCTTTTTCAATCCTTAAAACTTCTTCTAAATCTTTACTTTTCATCCATCTAACTTTTATTTCTTCCATATCTTTTTAATTTTATAATAACTTAATTAAAATTCAAATTATTAAATCTTGATAAATCTAGTAATTTCATTAAACTTATTCTATGAAAATAATATTATTCGGTCCACCAGGAAGTGGCAAGGGAACACAAGCGGAGTTGTTAAAAGAAAAAGAAGGATTTTATCATTTTTCTACCGGCGATTTTTTTCGTCAGGAAATTAGTAAACAAACTGCTTTAGGTAAAAAAGTACAATATTACTTAGAAAAGGGTCTATTAGTTCCTGATGAGATCGTCGTTGAAGTTGTAGAAAATTTTTTGGAAGAAAATTATGACAAAAAAATCGTTTTTGATGGTTATCCCCGAACTCTCTTCCAAGCGATTTCTTTAGATCAATTTCTTTCACAAAAAAGTAAAAAAGTAAACTTTTGCTTTCTCATTGAACTTAGTGAAGAAGAAATTATTAAAAGATTAACTGCCCGAAGAGTGTGTGAAAACTGTGGCGCAATCTATAATTTAAATTTTAAGAAACCAAAAATAGAAAATACCTGCGACTTTTGCAATAGCAAATTAGTCCAAAGAGATGATGATAAAGAAGAAGTAATCAGAGAAAGAATTAATATCTATTATAAAGATACTTCACCTTTGATAGACTATTATGAAAAGAAAAATAATTTATATCGCATAAACGGCAATTTAGGAAGAGATTATGTTTATTCGGAAATTATAAAAATAATTAAAAATTATGGCGATTTATATTAAATCAAAAAGAGAGATTGATAAAATAAAAGAAGCGGGAATAATCGTTGCCAAGGCTTTTAAATTAATTGAAAATGAGATAAAACCGGGAATAAGTTTAAAGGAAATAGAAAAAATTTGTGCTGATTTTATTTACTCCCAAAATGCTTACCCAGCTTTTTTAGGTTATAAGGGTTTTCCCGCCGCTATCTGTATTAGTTTAAATGAAGAAGTTGTCCACGGGATTCCAGATGACCGAAAGTTAAAAGAAGGCGATGTAGTTAAAGTTGATATCGGTGTAAGAAAAGACGGTTATTATGCGGATGGAGCAAAAACTTTTATATGTAAAAGAGTTCCACTTACTATCAAAAAGTTAATTGAAGTAACCGAAAAAGCCCTTTATTTAGGAATTGAAGAAGCTTATGAAAATAACTCTCTATCAGCCATTAGTAAAAAAATTCAAAATTATGTAGAAAAAAATGGTTTTTTTGTTGTGCGGGAATTATGCGGACACGGAATTGGCTTACAACTCCACGAAGATCCAATTGTGCCCAATTATTATTCTCCCCAAACGAACGGATTAATTTTAAAAGCTGGAATGACCTTAGCAATTGAACCAATGGTAAATTTAGGAACAGAAAAAGTTTTCACCAAAAAAAATGGTTGGACAGTTGTTACTGCTGATAATAGTTATTCAGCCCATTTTGAACACACTATTTTAGTTGGCAAAAATAAGGCAGAAATATTGACAATAAATGAGTAAAGAAGAAAAAAAGAAAAATGTCATTCAAATGGATGGGACTGTTATTGAAGTATTACCTAATGCTTTTTTCCGTGTTCAATTAGATAACGGTCATATTGTTTTAGCCCATGTTTCTGGGAAGATGAGAATTCACTTTATAAAGGTGGTAAAAGGCGACCGAGTTACTGTTGAACTTTCTCCTTATGATTTAACCCGTGGCCGGATTATTTATCGCTATAAATAAATTAAAACAACATTCTTAGTATCGTTGGTAAAAATAAATTACTTTTATCTAACTTTTTCTCTATAGGATTTGGTAATTTTAATTCTTTTTCGATTTCTCCTTCTTGTAATTTTTCCAAAATCATATCTTTTTCCCATTCGTCGATTGCCTCTTTAAAAAGCCCAGAAGCAAAAAATCCTAATCGTATTTTTTTTGTATCTTTATTTTTCAAAAAGACAAACTGAATTTTTGTATTACTATTTACTTTCTTAGAAATTCTTTCGCAGATATTACCTGCTGCTTCTAATGTTACTGATTCATTCCCACAAATCCAAATAAGAAGATTCTTGGCATACTCCATATTATTATCAAATAAAGGTGAATTAAATAAAGCTTCACAAACCTTTTCTTGATTTTCCTCTTCACCGTAAACAATCATCCCTCTCCCTTTTTCGTTGAGCATATTTTTTACATCAGCAAAATCTATTCCTATCAAATGGGAATTGTCAATTATTCTTATTAAATCAGTAAGCCCCACAGCAAGCATCCAATTTATAACTTGAAATAACTCTTCCATTTTTATATTGCCTAACTTCTTTTTTATCTGATTATTAGAAATTACAACTATCAAAGGAATGAAATTTTCAATTTTTTCTAAGGAATTCTTAGCAATCATATTTATTACATTACCTTCGTAATTAAAGGGTTTGATAGTTATTATCAAAGTTAAGATATTTTCTTCTTTTGCCCATTCCGCAATCTTCGGAGTTGCTCCGCTACCTGTACCTTTTCCTAAGCAAGAAATCAATATTAACAAATCCGCCTTTTTAATTTTTTCTCTAATCTCTCTCTCACTCTCTATCGCTGCCTGTTCTCCAATTTCTGGTCTTCCTCCCGAACCAAATCCTTGGGTCAAATTTTTCCCCAATTGAATTTTGTTTATTGCCAAAGAGTTTTTTAAAGAAATTAGATCGGTATTAAGTGCAAAGTATTCGAGGCAAACATTTTTTAGTTGAAAATTTGTTTGTTGGTGATAACTTATTAAGGCATTCAAAATATTACCTCCGCCACCACCAATTCCAAAAATTTTTATTTTTAATTTATTTATCTTTTCACAAGGGTAAATCATTTTATCCTCCTTTTTATTCTTCTCCTAAAAATAATTTAAATCTTTTTTTTATCCAAATTTTTATTTTATCAAAAAAATCAACCTCTTTTACTGGCAAGTAGTTTTTCTTTTTTAATTTATATTCAATTAACCCAATTAAAGTGGCATATTTGGGATTAAGAAACTCGCTCGATAAAATTTTTTCTTTTATCGATTGATGAAATCCCACCCTTGTAGGTAAAGAAAAAATCTCTTCTACCAATTTGGTAATTCCGGGTGTATTAGCAACACCGCCGGTAACTACGATACTGAGGGGAAGGCTCTTCTCTTCTTTTATTCTTTCGTACTCTTGTTTTACTAAATATAAAATCTCTCGCAATCGATATTCAATAACTTGAGATAATTGACTTTTGGTTATTCGTTTTTTTATCTCTCCCGAATAGTTAATTATTTCTATTGGTATATCATTGCTTATTATATCGCGGGAAGCCACACCAAACTCTTTTTTAATTTTTTCTGCATAGTGGAAAGGAGTCAAAAATACTAAAGCAATATCATTAGTTATTGAAACACCTCCCAAAGCTAAATTAAAACCCATTTGGTATTCACCGTTTTTATAAATTCCAAAATTTACTCCGCCACCAATATCCAAAATTGCTACTCCCCTATCTAATTCTTCCTCTTCACAAACTCCTAAACCAATTATTGCGTTCTGGAAAATTAACTCAAATTTTCTAAATTCTAATTCTTGAAAAATTTCAATAATTGTTTTTAAACTACTCCGAGGAATGGTAAAAAGCAGTGCTTTCAAACTCAATTTGTTATACACTGACATTTTTAAAGGTTTTTTTATTCCTGCCATTCCATCAATTACGTATTCTAAGGGAATTAATTGCCACACCACAAATTCTGAAGGTAAAGAAATTCTTTGGACTTTTCTTTTTACTTCTGCTAAATCTTCTTCTTGAACAGGTCGCATAAAATCATCCTTACTACTTTCGCCACGTAGTTCTTTTATATATTCACCTTGTAAACCGATAATTATCGTTGTTTTTTTTATTTTAATCTGCGCTTTTTGTTCTGCTTCAGTAACCGCTGATTTAAGCGACTCATAAGCTTTTTCACTATCCACCACAATTCCTTTGTCAAAACCTTTTGCCTCTGATTCACCAAATCCTAAAATATTTATTCTTTGTTGGGTATCAATTTCACTGATTAAACATTTAACAGTAGTAACCCCCAAATCCAAAGTAGTAATTACTTTTTTTCTCATATTAAAAATCCACTATTTTTATCTCTTCTTCTAATAAAATATTAAATTTTTTATATACTTTTTCTTTAATAATGTGAATTAACTCATAAACATCTAAAAATCTAGCCTTTTTTATATTAATAATAAAGTTAGCATGTTGGGCAGAAACAACCGCATCGCCCACACGAAAGTTTTTTAAACCAGCATTTTCAATCAATCTACCAGCAGGAAAGTCATTAGGATTTTTAAAAACACAACCTAATGATTTTCCTTTAGGAAATTTTTCATTTCTCTTTTCCAAATATTTTGCAATTAAAAATTTTTCATTTTCTTTCTTCAATATTAAAATTACACTAACTATTAATTCCTCATCTTTAATGGAAGAATACCGATAATCAAAATTAATCTCTTCTTTTTTTAAAATCTTAAAACCTTCTTTAAACGAAAAAACTTCTATTTCTTTGATAAAATTTGCTATTGAAACACCAAAAGCTCCCGCATTCATTTTCACAGCGCCACCCAAACTCCCAGGGATCCCAATCAAAGGTTCTAAACCGGAAAAAGAAAGATTTTGTAATTTTAAAATTAAATTTGTTAGACTTATACCTGCTCCAATTTTTACTATTGGTGGCTCTTCTTCTAATTGTTCAAAAAAATTATCTTGATATTGAATTGCTGCCCCATCTAAATATCCATCAGGAAAAAGAATGTTAGTAAGTTTACCAACAAAAATATATTTAATTTTTTCTTTCTCAATAGCTTCTTTTAAAATGGGTAAAGAATTTTTATTTTTAACTTTTAATAAGTACTTAATCTTTCCGCCAATACCAATAGAAGATATTTTATTTAAAGGAAAATTTTCTACTATTTCAATTTCTTTTATTCCCTCAAAAATTTTTCGCATAATTCTTTAATATTCCCTGCACCTAAAGTTATTACAACATCCCCTTTTTTAATTTTTCCTATTATTGTTTTATATATTTCTTCAAAAGTTTCTAAATAATAAACTTCTTTATTCTTTTCTTTAGAAACTACCGCATCATAGATTAATCTTCCACTTACTCCCGGTATTGGAGCCTCGTTTGCTGAATAAATTTCTGTTAGCACAATAATATCAGCTTCATCAAAAGCATCACAAAAATTTCTCCAAAGATAAAAAGTTCTCGTATACCTATGGGGTTGAAATATAGCAATTACCCGATTAGTAGGGTGCCTTTGTCTTAAAGCTTTTAAAGTAGTTTTTATCTCAGTAGGATGGTGGGCATAGTCATCATAGAAAATTATTCCTTTTTTTTCTCCTTTTTTCTCTAACCGTCGTTCAATACCCTGAAAAATTCTTAATGCGTTCTTAATTTTTTTCTTATTTATTCCTAATTCTTTGGCAACAATTACTGCTGCTGTAGCATTAAAAACATTGTGAATTCCTAATAAAGGAATTTTCAAAGATATAAATTTTTGATTTTTATGAAATATATCAAAAGATGTAAAATTCTTATGTAAATTAACATTCTTGATTTGAAAATCTGCTTTTTCAGAAAAACCGAAACTTAAAACCCTTCTTTTTATTAAATTTTTCATTTCTCTTAAATTAAGATCATCTTCATTAATTATACATAACCCAAAAAAAGGAGGTTTATTTAAAAAATCTAAAAAGGCATTCTTTAAAGAAATAAAATCTTTATAATAATCTAAATGTTCCGGTTCAATATTAGTAACCACTACAATTGTAGGAAAAAGCATTAAAAAACTTTTATCTGACTCATCAGCCTCACAAACCAAATAATCACTTTTACCTAATTTAGCACCACTATTCATACTTAATATTCTTCCACCAATGATTACTGTCGGATCCCTTTTAGCAAATTCTAAAATGTGGGCGATCAAAGAAGTAGTTGTTGTTTTTCCATGGGTACCGGAAACAGCTATTGAATATTTTATTCGCATTAATTCACCTAACATCTCCGCCCGAGGAATTACCGGAATACCTAAATCTTTCGCGTAAATTAACTCCGGATTAGAGGGAGGTATTGCCGAAGAAAAAATTACCAGTTCAGCGCCTCTCACATTTTCTTTGCAATGAGAATAATATACTTTTATTCCATTTTTTTCTAAAAATTCTGTTAAAGAAGTTTTTTTAATATCCGAGCCAGAAATTTCAAAACCTAAATTTTTTAAAACTAATGCTAAACCAGACATTCCGCTACCTCCAATACCAACAAAATGAATTTTTTTTATTTGCCATCTTTTTTTAATAAAAATTAAATCACTTTTTTTCATTTTTAATTTTTTTAACGATAAATTTAGCAATCAAAGCTGCACCTTCTCTTTTGGCCAATTTCTTCATATTTTCCTTTATTCTATTTCTTGTATTTTCGTCGTTAATCAACACTGAAAACATTTCTTTTATTTGTTCCCAATTTTCTTCGCTCGAAAAAAATGTCCCAGTATATTGAGATACATATTGAGCATTTTTCTGTTGATGGTTATCCTTTGCCAAAGAGTAAGGAATAAAGATGGTTGGAATATTAAAACATAAAATTTCTGAAATTGTTATTCCTCCTGCCCGCGCGATAACCACTTTTGCTTTTCTTAAATATTCTTGAATGTTCAATTCAAAATTAAAAATTTTCACATTTTTTAATTTTTTCTTTTCCATTACCTTTCCGTATTTCTCTCTTCCGATCTGAATTAAAAAATACTCTCGAGGAAATTCCTCCGCCAATTTTATACCTATTTCAACTAATTTTTTAGCTCCTAAACTTCCTCCTAAAATTACACAAAATTTTTCTTCTTTGTTTTTTAAACTTTCTTCCACGATTTCTTTTCGCAAAGGATTACCGGTATAAACAAACTTCCATTTTTTTGATAAATGTTTATTAAAAATTGGGAATCCTAAAAAAACTTTTTCTGCAAAAACTGAAAAATATTTAACAGTCCTACCCAAAACTGTATTTTGCTCTAAAATATAAACTGGCTTAAAAAACATTTTTGCAATTAAAATTGGCAATACACAAAAATAATTTCCAGTAGCAATTAAAGCCTTTGGTTTAAAGTGCCAATAAAGATATAATAATTTTAGTATATTATAAACTAAGGTGAGAAAAAATAATAACATTTCTTTTAGTCCTTTGCTAAAAGGATGATATGTGGGTAGCAAATGATAAGTGACGTTATAATTTTTGTATATATCTTCTTCAATTCCTCTTTTTTTACCTAAAAATATACAATTAAAATTAAATTTTTTTAGTTCTTCGTAAATACTTATGCCGGGCATTATATGCCCTCCTGTAAGAGCTGCGCTAATAAAAATATTATATTTCATAAGGAACTCTTTCCTCACGAGAAATATTTAATATTATTCCAATAGCAAAAAGATTACTTATTAAAGCACTTCCGCCGTAAGACATAAAAGGCAAAGGTTGCCCAGTTACTGGAATTAAACCTAAGGCAGAAAAAATATGTATAAAAATATAAAAAGAAAGCATAAAAGTAAAACCAATAGCAAAAAACCTGCCAAAATTGCTAAAGGCATGTTGGGCAATAGTTATTCCTCTAATTAAAATAAAATAATAACCAAATAACAAGAATAAAATACCAATAAATCCTAATTCTTCGGCCATTCCCGCAAAAATAAAATCGGTATGAATTTTAGGAATAAATTTAAATTTTTGTCTGCCACATCCTAATCCTTTTCCTAACAAACCTCCTGAACCAATTGCTATCTTAGAATGATATTGCTGATAAATCTTGCCTTCTTTAAATTTTTCAAATCTTTTTTTTGCGTGAGGGAAAGTAGTTATTCCAACAAAAATAAAAGGCAAAACGGTTAAAACGTAAAGAAAAACAATAGAAAATTTTATCCCAGCGAATAATAACATTATGAGTACTGTTAAAAACAAAATTACTGTGGTACCAATTGCTGGTTGAAGAAGAATTAAAAAAATTAATAAGATGATTAAGAAAAATTCTTTGCAAAATTTACTTAACCCCTTTTTTTCTTTTACTTTTGCTAAAAAATCGGCAACAAAAAAGAGTAAAACAATTTTACAAAATTCTTGCGGTTGGAATTTCAAAGAAAGAAGAGAGAATTGTCTAATTGTTTTAGAAAAAAGAACTGTTGAAAAGAGGATGATTAAAGAAAAAATATAAAAAATTTTTGCCCGTCGTCCACTCCAGAATTCATAAGGAATAAGAATACCTAAGAAAAGTGCCAAAATTCCCAAAATTATTCTTAAAAGATGTTTTTTAAAATAAACCGGACCCTCAATCATAGTGGAAGAGTAAATCGCCAAAAGAGAAAAAAAAGTAAAAAATAAAATAATTTCTAAAAAGATTAAATCAATTTTTATCTTTTTCAATTTCATATACAAATTTTTTAAATTTCTCCCCTCGTTCAATAAAGTCTTGAAAATAATCAAAACTAGCAAAAGCAGGAGAAAAAAGAATTATATCACCTTTTTTGCTTATTTCTTTTGCTTTAATCACTGCTTCTTTAAGTGACTCAGCTAAAGAAAAATTTCGGTAATTCCTTTTTAGAAGTTCTTTTTTTAATCTTTCTTTATTTTCACCAAACAATATTACATATCTTGCTTTCTTAGAAATAACTTTAACATAATCTTCTAAAGGTAAGTTTTTCTCTTTTCCACCAGTAATTAAAATTACTTTTTTATTAAAAGCAAGTAATGATTTAGTACCTGCAGTTGGGTTAGTACACATTGAATTATTAATATATTTAATTCCATTCTTCTCGACAACCAATTCTAAACGATGTGGCAATCCTTTAAAATTCTTTAAACCCTCTATTAAATTTTCTTCCTTAACTCCTAAGATTTTACTAACTAAAATAGTAGCTAAAATATTTTCAGAATGAATTTTCCCAATAAATTTTAATTCCTCCATCTTTATAATTGGATGTGTTCGGCCTTCAAGATTTATATAAAATTTCTTTTTTATTTTATCATAATAAGCATCACTAAGTTTATCATCCGTAGAAAAAATCTTTATTATTGGTTGATGAACATTAAAATAAGGATTAAATATTAAATTTTTATTAATTATACAAAAATCTTTTTCTGTTTGGTTTTCAAATATTCTTATTTTAGTTCTTTGATACTCTTCGAAGCTTTTATGCCAATCTAAATGGTCGTAACTTATGTTTAACAAAATACCAATATTAGGTTTGAAATTTCTTATTCGTGCTAATTGAAAGGAAGAAACCTCTAGTACATTAAACTCTTTTTTTAATCGTACTGCTTCAATGGCTGGTTTTCCAGGAGCAAGATTGCCTCCGTAAAAAATTTCTTTTTTATCTCTTAATAAAACTTCTCCAATTAAACAAGTAGTGGTAGATTTACCATTGGTACCGGTAACAGCAATAATTGTTGTATTTTTTATAAAAGAATAAACAAATTCAATATCAGAAATGACCGAAAAAAATTCGTTTATTTTTTTTAACACCGGATTTTCATCATTAATTCCCGCACTTGCTATTACAACTAAATTTTTTATATTTTTTAATTTCTTAATATCTTCTTCTCTTACCCATTGAAAGTTTTTATATTTTAAAAAATCCTTCTTTTTTTCTTCTTTTTGGTCATATCCATAAACAATCTCATTGTTTTCTAAAAGAAATTCAACAATTCCTTTACCTTGTCTTCCCAATCCTAATACTAAATATCTCATCTTATTTTTAGACTTGCTAATGTAATTATTCCTAAAAGGACACCAATAATCCAAAATCGAACCACAATCTTTTCTTCTTTTTCCCCTTTTATTTCATAATGATGATGTAGTGGTGCCATAAAAAAAATTCTTTTGCCTTTGGTAAGACGAAAATAAATTACTTGTAAAAAAACTGACAAAAATTCTAAAAGAAATATGCCACCAGCAAAAATAAATAATATTTCTTGTTTACTAGCCAATGCTAAATAGCCTAACATCATTCCTAAGGGCAAAGACCCCACGTCGCCCATAAAAATTTCTGCCGGATGAGCATTAAACCATAGAAATCCTAAACAAGCACCCATTAAAATTAAAGCAAAAATACTTAATTCTCCTACTTCTTTAATATAAAGTAAATTTAAATAATTCGCAATTTTAAAATTACCACCACAGTAAGAGAGAACCGCATATACTCCGCTACAAATCGCAATCAACCCAGCTGCTAAACCATCCAACCCATCAGTAAAATTTATTCCGTTACTTACTACCAACATAAAAATAAAGGCAATTATTAAATAAAAACTATGGAAATTAAGAAGAATATTTTTAAAAAAGAGAACCTGCGTTACCCCCCTTAATTTTTCATTTTCTGCCCAAAAATAAAGTAATAAAAGCAGAAGGAAAATTATTATGCTTTGAGAAATTAATTTTGTTTTTATATCCAATCCTTTTTTTCTTTTAATTTTATAATAGTCATCAAAAAAACCTAAAACAGCAAAAGCAATGAAAAATATAATACCTAAAATTATATACCGATTTGTAATGTCGGCAAAAAGCAAAAAAGAAATTAAACTAGCCTTCACAATCAAAATTCCGCCCATAGTAGGGATGTTCTTTTTTAAATGCTCTTGCGGCATAAATTCTTTTATTGGCTGTATGAAATTTTTATTTTTTAAATAATTAATTGTCTTTTTTCCCAATAATAATACTATAATAATTGCTAAAGCGCTGCCACAAAAAGCTCGAAAAGTTATATAACGAAAAAGATTAAAACCGACCCAAATATCTTTTAAAGGATAGAAAATTAAGTACAGCATTTTTCCAAAATTTTTTTTAATTCTTCTCGATCGCTGAAGTATAAAATTTGGTTTCCAATAATCTGATAATCCTCATGCCCTTTCCCAGCTACTAACACTGTATCTCCCTTTTTGGCTAAAGACACTCCTATCTCAATCGCTCTTCTTCGGTCTGGCTCCACAAATACTTTCTTATTTATGCCTTTTAAAATATCCTCTAAAATATTTTTGAAATCTTCTGTTCTACTATTATCTTGGGTAATAATTATAATATCTGCTAATTCACATGCTATTTTCCCCATCGCTGGCCTTTTCTCTCTGTCCCTTTCACCTCCGCATCCAAAAATTAAAATCAACTTTTTGCTAAAAGGTCGGAGAGTCCTAAGAACTTCTCGCAAACTCTCTGGAGTATGGGCAAAATCCACAAAAGCATTAATCCCTAAATTATTCTCTATTCTCTCTAATCTCCCCGGCACCCCTTCAAAATTTTCAATTTTTTTCAAAATATCTTCCTTATCAAAACCTAAAATTTTCGCAATTCCAAAACTTAATAGGATATTATATAAATTAAATTTCCCAAAGATTTTTGTTTTTCCTTTTATTTCTTTTTCATTATTAATTTTAATAATAAATTCCATCCCATTTAAATCCATTTTTAAAATCTCACCTTTTATAAAAGCATTAGAATCAATTCCGTAGGTAATTACATTAATAGTTTTTTTATTTAAATCTTCAATTAATTCTTTTCCGAATTTATCATCTATGTTAATAATTGCCCATCCATTATTTTTTACATATTCAAACAATTTTTTCTTACTTTTTTTATAATCTTCAATATTATTATGAAAATCTAAGTGATCATGGCCTAAATTTGTTAACCCCGTTATCTGAAAATTTAATCCATATACTCTCTCCAATGCTAGGGCATGAGAAGAAACTTCCATTAAGCAATATTTAATATTCTTCGTATAGAGTTTATTAAGTAAATAATAAATAAACTCACTTTCAGGAGTAGTATTTAAAGCCTTTATCCAATTTTCTCCATCAAAATGGCCAATAGTCCCTATCAAACCGGTAGGAATACCAAAGGAGTTTAAAATATGTTTGACTAAATAAGTTATCGTAGTTTTACCCTGAGTTCCAGTAATTCCGATTAAAACAAGATTATCATCCGCTCGGCGATAAAAATTTTTGCAAATAAGGGAATATATTTTTCTTATTTCATCAGTGTAAAGATAAGTAAAATTATTGGTTCGGTTTACATCTTTCTTCCTTTCTTTTGGCAATAAAAAGGCAATCGCTCCCCTTTTTATTGCTTCTTCTAAATAAAGAAAACCATCGGTTTTAAATCCTGGGATAGCAGCAAAGAGATAATTTTTTTTCACCTTTTTAGAAAAAGAACTAATGCCTTCAATTATAATATCTTCTTTTCCTACAACTTCTAAATTATTTATTTCTTTAATTAATTCTTTTAATCTCATTTTTGAAATTGGCTATTTCAGCTCTAATATACCATAGTTTATAAGCAATGTCGCGAAAAATTGGACATGCTCCTTCAGAAGCAAACCTACTTTTTTGTGGTTCATCCAACAAAATAACAATTAAAAATTTCGGTTTTTCCAGTGGGAAAAAACCAATAAAAGAAATGGTAGATTTTGTGGTTGAATAACTTTTCGTTTGTGTATCAAATTTTTGGGCTGTGCCTGTCTTTCCACAAATTTTAACATCCTCAGAAAAAAGAGCTAATTTTCCTGTTCCCTTCTCGCACACCTTCAATAAAATTTCTTTTATTATCTCAACATTTTTTTTATCGATAATCTTCTCAACTGTTTCGGGTTTAAATACTTGTTCACCAATTTTTTTAACAAGAATCGGCTTCACATAATAACCATTTTGTGCCACTGCTAAATAAGCTAAAGCAATTTGTAATAAATTTGTTCTAATTCCTTGACCAAAAGCATTATTGCAAAAATCAATATCAGCAATATTTTTTATTTTGAAATACGGAATAAAACCAGCATCTTCGTTAGGAATTCCGATATCTACTTTTTTACCAAAACCAAATTTATTAACCATTTTATAAAAATCCTCTTTTTTTATTTTTAAGGCTAACTGAGAAACACCAATATTAGAAGAATAAATAAAAATATCAAAAAAATCAACAATACCTAATTTTCTCTTTTCGGCATCATAAATTTTTCTTTTTCCTACTTGTAAATATCCTTTTCGTAAATCATAATGTTCTTTTAAAAAAATTTCTTTTTCATAAAAATTCAAAATAGTTGCCAAGATTATTAATTTAAAAATCGAGCCAGGTTCGAAGGATTCACAAATACTCGCAGGAGTCAAATAGAAAAAATCAGGATTAATTTCTGGATAGTCAACTATCGCTAAAATTTCTAAACTTTCACAATCAATAACTATACAACTTCCTCGTTTCGCTAATTCCCTTTCAACCGCTTTTTTTAATTCTTCATAAACTAATTTTTGAATATCTAAATCAATCGTTAAATAAATGTTTTCTCCATTAACCGGTGCTATTTTGGGATAATTAGGATAAGGATAAAGATTAGCGTAAGCGTCCTTTTGTAAATACCAATAACCTTCTTTTCCTTTTAGAATTTGGTCAAATTTTTTTTCGATGCCAAATATACCTTCTTTCTTGCTGTTAAGAAATCCCAATAAATTAATAACTTCTTTATAAGGATAAACTCTCTGTAAATTTTCTTTTAGGTATAAAACATTTTGCAATTGTCGTTGGCGGATTTCTTTCTCTAAAATTTTTCCTGTTTCATAATCGAGATTTTTAGCAAAATAAAAAAAATGCCTTTTTGCCAATTGTTGGGAAATCTGCTCAGAAGAATATTGAGGGAAGAATTTTAAAAGTAAGGAACAGAGAGAGACTCTTTTTTTTTCATTTAAATATTGAGAGTAAATTTCCAAATCAAAAACAGGCAAAGTGTATGCTAAGGTCCTTCTTTTCCTATCATAAATTTCACCCCGTTTAGGAAAAAGAATAAATTTTTTAAAATGATAAGAATTAGCTTCCTTTTGGTATTTTTGAAAATCAATAATTTGATATTTTATTAGCAGCCAAATTATAACCGCAAAAATTAGGGAAAAATAGACCTTTGCTAATCTGAATTTCCATAAATCATTTCTTGCCATTTTCTTTCTTAGCGATTTCGGTTAAAGGTAAAGTCTCGGAGAAACTCGCAATCTCTTTAGAAAAAGAAAAACTATCTACTATTTTTAAATTTTTGCTGAGAAGAGAATAAGAAAAAGTAGATAAACTATCTAAACGAATATCTTCTTTTTTAATCTTTACTATTAATAAACTTCTTTTATTTTCTAACTCATTAATTTTATTCATCAAACGAAAATTTTTATAAACTAAAAATAGCTGAGAAAATCCAAAGAAAAGAATTAAAAAAACGATTAAATTAAATTTTCTCATATTTTAAAAATACCCGCAACTTTCCGCTCCGGGCAGCGAGATTATTTTCAATTTCTTCTTCAGAAGAAGTTATTGCTTTAGGAGTGAGAACGCAACCCTTTCCTTCTTTTTCACAACAATTAAAAAATTTTTTGGCAATCCGATCCTCTAAAGAATGATAAGTAATTACTGCTAATCGACCTTTGTTTTTTAAAAGCAAAAAGGCTTCCCTTAAACCAATTTGCAGATTCTCTAACTCATTATTAGCAGCTATCCGCAATGCCTGAAAAACCCTGGGAATACTTTTCTTACCGCTCGTTGAAAGAATTACTGTTTTTAAATCAAAAGTAGTTTTGATTTCCCTTTTTCTTTGGAAAATCTTTTTAGCAATTTTTTCTGCTTTTGTTTCTTCACCAAATTCTCTCAAAATTCTTTCTATCTCTTTCCAACTCGACTCTCGAATAATATCTAATGCACTTTTTCTTTGACGCACCCGGTCAAAGCGCATATCAATTATTCCATTATTATTGTAAGAAAACCCTCGCTCGGAAATTTTTGCCTGATGATAAGAGAGCCCTAAATCAAAAAGAATCCGACAAGGTCTTTTTTGGGGATAAATTTCGGAAAACAATTTTCTTATATTTATATAATTTTCCCAATAAATAAAAAGATTATCTATCCCAAATTTTTTTCTTTTTTCTTCTAAATATTCAACTGCTTCTTTATCTATATCTAATCCTATAAAAATTGTGTTTTTAAATTTTTTAGGGAAACTCTTTTGATAATAATTAATTAAAGAAAATAAATGTCCTCCACCTCCTGCCGTGGTATCCACAAAAATTTCTGGAATTTCTTCGGTAACTATAGGTACTTTCTTTTTTGGAAAATATTTATCCATCAACTCCTCAGGATTAAGAAAGAAAAAATCAATTAATTCTTTTAACATAACAGGAATGTGAAAAATTTTTTCAACGAATTTTACCATCTTCGTATAATTTTTTAATAGAATTTTCAAAATTAGCTTCTCCGTGTCTTTTTATCTCTTCATATCTCTCTTCGTTACAAATTACAAAGTAATAAACAGCACCAATAACTACCGCTACTTTTGATAAATTTGCCCATCTTCTTAATTCTTCGGATAAAAGTATCCGTCCTTGATTATCCAAAGAAACTTCAAAAGTATTTAGACTTATCCACCATAAAATTTTTCTTTCGTTCTCTTCAAAATGTGAAAAAAGCGACAGGACGCGATTCCGAAACCTTTCCCATTCAGGGGTGGGGTAACAAAAGATTGTTTTACTGAGGCCTGGGCTAATAAATAATCTATCTTTTGATTCTTGTGGAAGGGCTAAACGGAAAGGCAACGGAACCGCGATCCTGCCTTTCTCATCAATATTATGAAAATATACACCAGTAAAATTATAGACCCACTCATCACCACTAAATATATTTATATCGCCATTCAAATTTATTTTATCTCCATTCATAACCAAAAATATAATAAATTTAATCCAAATGTCAACCAATTTTTTATTTTATTCTTTTTTTTATAAGTCATTGAAATTTCATTATTTATAAAATAGTTGCTCATTCTTTTTAGAAATTTTAAAGGTAATTAAATATTTCAGTAATCTCATTATAGCATCTTTCTAATAAAAAATTATTGAAATTTTAAAATTTTTTTGTATTATCTTATATAAAATTATGAGCGATTCCTATAGAAAAACAGTTATTTTTTTATCAAATCTAATAAATTATGAAAGGAAAAAAGCAAATTATAATGATTTTAAATTAATTCGCTTCTTAAATTTTCTCTCCGAAATCGGTAATCCCCATCTTTTTTTAAAAAACCCAATTTTAATTGCCGGCACAAAAGGAAAGGGCTCTACTACTATGTTATTAGGAAATTGTTTAAAAGAATGTGGATATAAAGTTGGAATTTATACTTCTCCCCATCTATTAAGTTTTCGCGAAAGGATTCAGTTTCAAAATCATCCAATTGACAAGGAAGAATTTACTGAATTAACCTGCCAATTAAAAAAACTAATAAAAAAACATAAACTTACTTTTTTTGAATCTTTAACGGCAATTGCCTTTTTATTTTTTCTTAAAAAAGAACCAGATTTTGTAGTTTTAGAAGTAGGTTTAGGAGGCCGATTAGATGCCACTAATGTTGTTAATCCAATTCTTTCAATTATTACTCGGATTGATTATGACCACACCGAAATTTTGGGAAATACTTTGCCAAAAATTGCTTTTGAAAAAGCAGGAATTGTCCATCAAAATGTTCCCTTAATAACTTTTCACCAAAGAAAATCAGTTGACAAAGTTTTTCAAAAAGTCTGTGTTGATAAAAATTCACAAATTTTTTATTCTGATGATTATTTTTCGTTTGAGTTAATAAGTGTCTCACCGAGTGGTACCTCCTTTACTGTTGATTTTTTAAAAAAAACCTTTGAAAATAATCTAAAAAGGGATATTATCCATACTAACCTAATTGGTGAGTTCCAAAAAGAAAATATTGGTTTAGCACTCACCGCACTTTTTCTTTTAGCTAAAGATCACAAATTAATTAATTATCCGAATATTAAAAAAGCAATCAGTAATATTCCCCTTTTAGGAAGAATCTCTTACATTTCTTACAATGGGGGTTTTCTGATTGTTGATACTGCCCATAATCCAATTTCTATTAAATGTTTGAAAGATACCTTAATAAAAATGAATAATACCAAGAGGTATTATTTTCTTTTTGGTGTCTCCAAAGATAAAGATAGTTATAAAATTTTAAATTTTTTAAAACCAATATGCGAAGAAATTGTGTTAACAAAAGCAAAAACAAAAAGGGCAACTCCTTTAAATAGATTAAAAAAAATTGCCCAAGAATTACGATTAAAATATAGTGCCTTTTCTTCGGTAAAAAAGGCTTTTAATTATATTTTTAAAAAAGCAAATAAAGAAAAAAAGTTATTAGTAATCACCGGCTCTTTTTATCTCGCCGGAGATGTTTTAAGATTACTCCAATCTAACAAAAAATGAAAGGAACCCTTTATTTAGTCGCCACGCCAATCGGTAATTTAAAAGATATCACATTGAGAGCCTTAGAAATATTAAAAGAGGTTTCTTATATTATTTGTGAAGATACCCGCCAAACAAAAATTTTGCTTAATCACTATCAAATTCAAAAACCCCTTATTTCTTATAATGAATATAATAAATTCACCCGGACTCCCGAAATCATCAAACTTTTAAAAGAAGGAAAGGATTTAGCTTTTGTTTCTGATGCCGGAACACCGGTGATTTCTGATCCCGGCTATTATTTGGTGAGAGAAGCAATCAAGGAAGGGATAAAAATAAGTCCTATTCCTGGACCAGCAGCGATGATTGCGGGATTAATTATCTCCGGTTTACCTTCGGACCGATTTGTTTTTGAAGGATTTTTGCCCAAACGGGAAGGAAGAAAAAGAAAAAAACTCCTCAATTTGATAAACGAAGAAAGAACAATGGTTTTTTATGAATCTCCTTATCGGATAATGAAAACCCTTGACACTTTTTTAGAAATCTTTGGCGACCGAGAAATTGCTTTCTGTCGGGAGTTAACAAAAAAATTTGAAGAGGTTTTACGCGGTAAAATTAGTGAAATAATAGAAATTTTAAAAAAGAGATTAGAAAAACAAAAAAGGATAAAAGGAGAGATTGTTCTTGTTTTAAAAGGCAAAGAAGGATGAAAGAGACAACCAAAAAGAAATTAATAAGCCCTCTTTCCTTTCTCATTAATTTTTTAATTTATCTAAAAATTTCTCCTACTTTAATTACTTTGAGTGGTTTATTTTTTTCTATTTTTACCGGTTATTTTTATTATAAAGGAAATTTTCTAATGGCAGGAATTTTCCTCATTTTTATTGCTTTAGCCGATACTATTGACGGTGAACTGGCAAGAAAAGGAGAAAGGGTAAGTAAAAAAGGAGCCCTTTTGGACTCAATTATTGACCGCCTCACTGAATTTTTTATCTTTTTGGGTCTCTTTTTATATTATCAAAAATTGCCTATTACCCTTCTTCCTTTCTTAGCCTTTGCTACCTCCTTTTTTGTAAGTTATACCCGTGCCCGAGCCGAAGGAGTAGGGATTGAATGTAAAATCGGAATATTTGAAAGACCAATAAGAATGGTGCTTTTAATAATTGGCTCTTTTCTATTAAAAAGATATTTCCATTATCTTTTAATAATTTTAATAATCGGCAACTTTTCTACCTTTTTACAAAGATTATTTTACTCCTTTAAGAGATTATGAAAGAAAGGGTAATTTTAATTGCCCTGGTAAAAAATCCGAAAGAAAAATACCAAAAAATAAGTGATTTAGAAGAACTAAAAGCCCTTACCGAAACAGCCGGTGGCGAAGTAATTGGTAGTTTTATCCAAATTAAAGAAGAGCCATCACCAAAAACATTATTAGGAAAAGGCAAAATTGAAGAATTAAAAAGAATTTGCCAACAGCACAAAATAGATTTATTAATTTTTGACAATCAACTAACCCCTTCGCAAGTAAGAAATATTGAAGAGAAAATCAATGTGCGAACTATTGACCGAAGGGCTTTAATTTTGGATATCTTCTCCCGCCATGCCCGAACTGCCGAAGCAATGCTGCAAGTAGAACTTGCCCAACTTTCTTATCAATTAACAATGCTAACCGGTAAAGGCAAAACCCTTTCGCAATTGGGCGGTGGTATCGGAACACGAGGACCTGGTGAAAAACAATTAGAAGTGGACCGAAGAAAAATAAAAGAGCGGATCCATTTTTTAAAGAAAAGTTTGGAAAAATTAAAAAGAACCAAGGAAATCCAAAGGGCACAAAGAGAATATTTCTTTAAAATTGCCTTAGCCGGTTATACCAATTCTGGAAAATCAACTCTTTTTAAAGCATTGACAAAAGAAGATGTGTATATATCGGAAGAATTATTTGCTACCCTGGATGCCAATACCAAGGCTTTTGAAATTTTTCCCAATATCAAAGTTCTGATTACTGATACCGTTGGCTTTATTAAAAATCTGCCTCCCCAATTGATTGCTGCCTTTCATGCTACCTTAGAAGACATTAAAAAAAGTGATTTAATAATCCATTTAATTGATGCTACTGCGGAAAATTTAGCCGAAAAGATCAATATTGTTAAAGAAACATTAAAAGAAATTGGTTGTGACGAAGAAAAGATTGTTTTAGTATTTAATAAAATTGACCTCCTTTTTGAAAAAGCCCAATTATTAAGGTTAAAAAGAGAATACCCGAATGCTATCTTTATTTCTGCTCTGAAAGGAATAAATTTAAATTCTTTAAAGAATTTTATAAAAAAAAGAGTAAGAAAATTTTTAAAGAGAAAAACATTAAAAATCCCAAAAGAGAAAGGCTCCCTTTTAAAAGAAGTCTATCAAAAGACTTATGTTATTGACTTTAAAGAAAATGAAAAAGAATACCAAGTAAAAGTCTTAAGTTATCCCCATGTTATTTATTCAATTTTATCAAAAATATAAAATAGTTTTCTTGCCAATTTATAAATAACCACCAATAAGAATAAATTTGCTTGTTATACCTTATTAGAGAAAAGAAGATAAAGCATCGGTTTTTAGATTCTACAAGAAAAAACTTTTATTATTGATGCGAAGGAAGTTATTCAAGTTTATTGATAGTTTTAAGAATAACCTGTCGCCATTTAGTCCAAGATGTCGCAATCTGTCTTTTTACTATTAAGATATTTTTGCCTATATTATTAATAATGTATCTAAAAGGAGTTTTTATGAAGAACAATAATGCGAAGGCAGTGGAATATCAAAAGTTGGTTGTTAGTGAATTGAGGGCTAATTTGCCGGTTATTATCTATGGTGAAATTAAGCAGGCAGAGATTTTTGATAATAGAATTGGAAAATAAGGGGAAAGAAAATTAAAGGGGGAGAGATACAGGGTAGGTATCCCCTATATGAATGTTAAAACTATTATTAATTGTATTAACAATAACTTTATTAAAGGTAATAATAATGCTTTTATTAATGGGAATAATAATAATATTATCTTTAAGAATTGAGTGGGACTTATTAAGCCTATGGAGGTAGGACTATCGGATTAGACTGCCTGATAGAAGAATAACTAAATGGGAATTTAAAGAAAAGTTCTGTCTCAATATCTTTTTCTTTTTTAATGGAAAAATAATAATAAGAATTTCGTTCATTTAGATAAGAAAGTGTGGTTAAGGGAAGGTAAGACCTTCAGGAAAGTATGACTTTGAGCACCTATTATGGATAATTTAAGAGAAGTTATTTTCAAATTTGAGTATGAGAATATAATAAAGGAGTTTTGTTGGTATTTAACGGTTTTATATCGGCAGATGAGAAGGAAAGAGAGGATTGTATTTAGGCATATCGGATATAGAAATATGGCAGAGGATGGTTTCTGTTATGAGTTTTACAAAAATATTGCCTTTTTTAAAAATGTTCATATAAACACAATTCCCAAATATATAAATTCTTTATTGAAAATAAATTACTTGAAAGAAAGGTATTAAAAGCAAAATATCGTTATCGTCGTGGTTTAGTTCTAACAAAATTAGGTCTATGTTTCTATATATTTATTAATAATAAGAAGATAATAATTATAGAGAGATAAATTTCTTTTCTATCTCTTTAATAATATATTAGGTAGTATGCACAATGAGATTGCACAGGGCAGAGGACACAAACACTTATGAAGGTAGTAATGAAGGAGTTTTAGGTATCAATTTAGGTATAAAGGAGGTAAAAAGCCTCCTGACGGAGATAAAAAGGCAGCAATTTATAAAAATGTTACAGGCAGGCTATTTGTTTCCGGAAAACATAATGGATGAATATGATTTATGGCAATCCATAAAAAAATAATTGACATAATTAAAAAAAATTAAAATAAAATTAGATAGGGTAATTTAAAAGGGAGGCAAAGATGAGAGTAGATAACTTAAAATTTTTTCTTTTATTTTTTATCTTAACTCTCCCTAATCTTTTATTTTCTCAGGTTGATACTGCTTGGGTAAGAAGGTATAATGGTCCAGGAAATAGTGATGATTGGGCTACCTTTCTTTTTGTTGATAATCAGAGTAATGTCTATGTTACTGGTCATAGTTTTGGCTCTGGCACTCATTATGACTATGCGACAATCAAGTATATTCAAGAAATACCAAGCATTGGTGAAGAGAAAGAAAATAAGAGCGAAAAGAAACTAACAAAAAAGAAAATCTATGATATTTCTGGCAAACTTGTAAAGGAAAAGAAACTGAAAAAAGGCATCTACTTTAAAGAAACCCAAAAAGGTATTAAAAAGATAATAATTCTTAAATAAAGAATTGTTAAAATTAGGATACGATAATAACATTATCTAATTTAGCAACCTATCTGCCAATAATTATAAAATCCCTAAAATATCCAATATCTTTCTTATTGACTTTTCAATATTTTGTATTATATTTTATAAAATACAATATATTGATTATGAGATGTCCTAATTGTAATGTTGATAATGACCGGGTGATTGATTCGAGGCCAGTGTTGAATGGTGAAGCGATTAGAAGAAGGCGGGAGTGTTTGAATTGTGGTCAACGGTTTACCACTTTTGAATATATTGAACAGATCCCTTTAATGGTAATAAAATCGGACGGTCGAAGGGAGCCTTATAATCGGGAAAAATTAATCAAAGGAATTGTTCTTGCCTGTCGGAAAAGACCGATTTCGCAAGAAAAGATTCAGGAGATTGTTAATTTAATTGAAAAGGAGATGATTGACAATAATCAATTAGAAATTGAATCCAAGTATTTAGGTGAAAAAGTTTTAGATTATTTAAAAAAGATTGATGAAGTTGCTTATGTAAGATTTGCTTCGGTATATAAAAATTTTCAAAATATTGACGAATTTATTAGGGAAATAAAAAAGATTAAAAAGGAGGAAGAAAATGGCAAAGGTTAAAAATGGTATTATTTATGTAGAAAAGAATGACAAAAGAAAAGAATTTTTTTCTTTCAATAAAATTTTCCATAGTATTTATAATGCTGGTTGCGAAGTCGGTCAATTCGAAAAAGAACCTTTCAAGAGGTTGGCTAAAGAAATTGTCAATTTATTAGAAGAAGAGAAGGGAAATAATAATATTACTACTGAAACAATCCGAGAAACAGTAAGAAGAGTTTTAAGTTATTACGGTTATTTTGAGGTGTTAAAGGCTTATGAGGAATTTTATAGACGAAAACTATTTTTAAAAGAAACTACCCAAACCCAATTCTCTTTTGTTAAAGAAACAAAAGAATCTACTGATTTTGCTTTATTTGTCCAAACTTCCCAGGAGTTGATTGAGAAATGGGATAGAAATAAAATTGTGAAAGCCTTGATTCGGGAGACCTCTTTAGATGAAGAGAGTGCCCAAGGAGTTGCTTTGGAAATAGAAGAATTTATTAAGAAAGCCCAGCCTAAAATAATAACCAGTAATTTAATTAGAGAATTAGTCAATGCCAAACTGATTGAAAAAGGGTTGTTTGAAATAAGAAAAAGACATCAAAGATTAGGGATTCCTTTATATGATGTCGAAAGAATTTTATTTTATCGCAATAAAGAAAATGCCAATACTCCTCACTGCCCTGAGGGAACTAATCTTACTTTAGCCGAAGCGATCAATAAACAGTATGCTTTAGAAGTTGTTTATAGTACTGATGTTGCTGAAGCCCATATTCGTGGTGATATTCATATTCACGATTTAGGATTTATCAATCGACCTTATTGTTCTGGACAATCAGTAGAATATGTGAAAAAATTTGGACTTTCTTTACCCGGTGCCTTATCTATTGCCAAACCTGCTAAACATCCGGAAACCCTTTTAGCCCATATGGTAAAATTTTCTGCTGCCTTACAAGGTCATTTTGCTGGTGCAATTGGTTGGGATGCGGTAAATATCTTTTTTGCTCCCTTTTTAGTAGGGATGTCCGATAAAGATTTATATCAACTTGCTCAAATGCTTATTTTTGAATATTCCCAACAAAATGTCGCTCGGGGAGGACAGGCAATATTTTCTGATTTAAATCTTTATTGGGAAATTCCAAAACATTTTGAAAATACACCGGCTATTGGTCCGGGTGGAGAGTACACTGGTAAAACTTACAAAGATTATTTAAAAGAAGCTCAGAGGTTTCTCAAAGCAATATTTTATGTCTATTTAGATGGTGATGGTAGTGGTCGACCTTTCTTTTTCCCTAAACCCCTTGTTCATATTACCGAAAGGTTTTTCCAAACCGAAGGTTATGAAGAGTTTTTATATTTAATTTCAGAAGTGGCAAGCGAAAAAGGGAATACCTATTTTGTTTTTGACAGGGGAGAAACCGCAAAAATTTCTGAATGTTGTCGCTTAGCTTTTAAATTAGATGAAAACGATCTAAAGGATGCCATGCAGCCTTGGAAAATGCGTTATTGTGCTCTTCAAAATG
>JBDRVL010000007.1:0-19751 GCA_039801845.1 Caldifarciminota bacterium
TTTAGTTGTCTCAATATTATGGGCTAAAACATTTGGTTTCTCTAAAACCACCTTTTTAAGAGCTTCTAAATTGCCCATAAAATCAGGAATTAAAACTTCAATCAAAGTGTTAGGTGATGCCTCTCTTATTTTTTTAATTGTTTGGGCAAAAATTCCTGCACCATAATCTGTTAAATCATCTCTGGTGACCGAAGTAATTACACAATAAGAAAGAGAAAGTTCTTTGATAGCAAAAGCAACTCTTTCCGGCTCATCTTCTAAAACTTTATTAGGAACTCCTTTTTTTACACCACAAAAAAGACATTTTCTTGTACAGATATCGCCTAAAATCATAAAAGTTAAAGACCTTTTACTAAAACATTCGCCTAAATTGGGACATCTCGCACTCTCACAAACAGTATTTAGGTTATATTTCTTTAAAATACCTTTTAAAAGGACATAATCTTTTCCGCCGGGTAAAGAAGAGATTTTTGCAAAATAAGAATCCATAAAAGATTATAAAACTTTTAAGAGAAAAATCAAATTGGTAAAAAAATTTTAATTCTTGACCTTTTTAAAATATTTGTTATCTTTTTTAAAATAATGGCGCTTAATATTTTTTCATTCTTTTCTAAACCAAAAATTAAAATCACCGTAGATAAACTTTATTATTTTTTCCCAAGAACAGACTATAAACATTCTATTGTTATTGAAATTCCTAGCCATCAAAGTTCTTATCAAGCCTTAGTGGGCGTATATAATGGAAGCAAAAAAGGTTTTATTTTGAAAGATATCATTTTAAAAGTAGAAAATTTAACTTTGCATTGTGTCAATCATCAAGTTTTAGAATTAAAACCCGATGAGTATAAACAATTTTTATGGATTTTTCCTTCGCCCCCTTCTTTGAGTAAACAGAAAGGTAAATATGTCTTAACTTTAATTGATGATAAAGGTAACTTTTTTTCCGTATCGGGCCGATTTCCCAAATTTGATATTTCCTATTAATTTACTATAATTATTTATGCTAAAAAATGTTGTTAAATTTATTTATCAAAAAATTAACGAAATAAAAGAGATTGTTGGTGATAAAAAAGTAATCTGCGCCGTTTCTGGTGGTGTTGATTCAATGACAACTGCTCTCCTTACTTACAAAGCAATTGGTGATAACTTAACTGCAGTTTTCATTGATGATGGCTTAATGAGAAAGAATGAAGAGAGATTTGTTAGTGAAGAATTAGGAAAATTTGGCATTAAAGTAAAAATATATCTTCAGGCTGAAACTTTCTTTAAGGCTTTAAAAGGATTAACTGATCCCGAAGAAAAAAGAATTGCCTTTCGTGAAACCTTTTATAAGGTTTTTCAAGAAATAATAAGTGAAGAAAAGGCAGAATTTTTAGCCCAAGGAACCATCAAAGCTGATATTATTGAAACCGAAGCAAAAATAAAGACTCAGCATAATGTCTTATCCCAAATCGGCATTAATCCTCAAAAATACGGTTTAAAAATAATTGAACCATTAAAAGATTTATTAAAACCAGAAGTAAGAAGAGTGGCCAAAAGATTAGGATTATCAAAAGAGGTTTATCAAAGAAAACCTTTTCCTGGGCCGGGATTGCTTTGCCGGGTGCTCGGTGAGGTAACAGAAGAAAGAGTAGAAATTATTAGAAAGGCAACGGAAATTGTTGAGAAGTTAACAGAAAAAGTTAGAAGTTTTCAAACCTTTCCCGTATTATTAAGCGATAAGGCAACCGGCATAAAGGATTATCAAAGGGTATTAGGTGATATTATTGTGATCCGCTCGGTTGAATCTAAGGATGCCTTATCAGCAAAGGCTAAAAGATTACCTTATAGATTATTAATAAAAATCCGTGACGAATTAATTAAAGAAATTCCCTCTTGTGTAAAAGTTTTATATGATATAACTGATAAACCACCTTCAACTATTGAGTATATTTAATTATGGATTATCAGATATATTGCTTAATCGCTTTACTGGGTTGGGGTTTCTGGGGATTTGGCACTAAGTTATTAGGGAAATTTTATCCTCCCTTTCCTTTATCTTTTTTCTCCAATGTGGGTACAGTAATTTTTCTTTCTCTCTTTATTTTTAAATTTTCTCTGCCAATTAATAAGTTTTCTTTCTATTCTTTAATAAATGGTTTGATTGCTGGTGTGGGCACAATCGGTTTTTATTTTGCTTTACACAAAGGCGAAGCATCTATCGTGTTTCCAATAACCTCTCTTTATATTGTTTTTCCAGTAATTTTAGGTTATCTATTTTTGAAAGAACCAATGACCTTGAAACATCTTTTAGGGTTTATCTTTACCTTAATAGCCATCTATCTTCTGAGTAGTTAATTATTCAATCCTTTTAAGAAAATAAAGCCGATACCAGGGGTGAGAAAATAAAGGCTCAAATATTAAATTTTCCTCTTTTAACAAATGGGAACGAAATTGAGAAAGGAAATCAAAATATATTTCCAATCCAGCAAAATCTTTTACCAAATAAAATACCATTGAGTTTTCATAATCTTTTATATCTTTCTTTAATGCCGCTATTTCTCGAAAACTTTCTAAATTATTTTTCATCTGAGGAAAGTAATATTCAAAAATCGCTTTCCTTCTAAAAGGAATAATTAAATATTTTGGTTTTAAATTTAATAAATAATTTTTTATTATTGGGATTGAACTTTCTATTGCAATCATTTTTTCTTCCTCATCTTTTAAATTCCATTTAATATCTCTTATTTTATCAGCAGGAAAATTTATGAAAAAGAGAATTAAAAATAAAATAACCTTTAATAAAATTTTACTAATTTTCTTTTTCAATAATATATCAAAGATATGAAACACAAAAAAGGCTAAAAAAAAGAGAGAGAATAAAAAGAATCTTCTCATTGGCAAAACTCCGCCCCGAAAAGAAAGAAAAAAATAAAAAATAAAAGGAGAAAAAATAATCATAAGTAAAACTAAATAATTTTTGAGATTTTTCCTTTGAGAATAAATTACCAAAATAAGTGCCAGAAAACTTATTATTAAAAAAATTAAACCTGTTTGGTTATTTATATCTTTAAGAACTACCGAAAAAAATTCCCTTGGTTTTATTAAAGGAATTCCAGTAATTATTGGGTAGCGAGCAGTAATGATAAAAGAATAAAAAGGGTTAGAAAAAGCACGATAATCAAAAAAGAACCAAATAATTGGTGCCAAAAAAGGAAGAAATAAAGAAAGAGACCTTTTTTCTTTCCGAAAAAATACTAATAGCAGAAAAATAATTGCGATAAACCAACTATCTGGTCTAATTAACCCTCCTAAGAGATTTAATATACCATATTTTAAGTAATCTTTTAGTAAAAAATAATAAATAGCAATAATCATTAGTGGAATATAAATAAATACCCAATAACAAGTAAGTAGATTCTGCCAACTATCTTCAAAAAGGAAAAAAGCATAAAGAAAGGCTAATAAACCAGTAAAAAGAGAATCTGAAAAACTTTCACTAATCTTTAAAAAATAGAAAAGACCAAAGGAGATTAATAAAGAGATAAGAAGATAATTAATAAAAGAGGGAAAAATATAGGAAAGAAAAGCAATTAAAGGTTTTGGTGTTTCTGATAAGAAAGAAGAAGGCGGATTTGAAGTGATAAAATATTGAAACATATTACGATAGGTAATATTCACACTTTTTCCTAAATATTGATAATTGAGATTAAGAAAAATCGGCAGAAATATTAAAATTAAAAACAAAAAAATAGTAATAAGTAACTTTCGTTTTGTTTCCAAAGGTAATTTACTAATCTTTAAAATCCTAACTCCTTATTCTCTGGCAGCGAACTTCTCTAAAATACTTTCGTTAATATCAAAATTAGAATAGACCTGCTGAACCTCTTCCAATTCCTCAAAGGCAGAAATTAATTTTAATACCTTTTCGGCAACCTTTTCATCAGTAATACTAACGGTTGTTAAAGGCAATTTCGTTAATTCCGAATGGTCAATAGGGATATTATTTTCCTTTAATTTTTCTTTGATTTTAGAAAAATCTTCTACCGAAGTAATTATCTGATAAGAGGTTTCGTCACTTTTGATATCTTCGGCACCCGCCTCCAAAGCAATACTAAAAATTGTCTCTTCATCAACCTTCTCTTTATTTACGATAATTACTCCCTTAGGTTTAAACTGCCAAGATACGGAGCCAGCCTGTCCTAAATTGCCACCATATTTAGAAAAAATATAACGGATATCATTGACGGTTCGATTTCGATTATCCGTCAACGTCTTGACAATAATTGCTACACCTTCCGGACCGTAGCCCTCAAACTCAATTTCTTCATAAATAACACCGGGAATTTCGCCGGTTCCTCGTTTAATCGCGCGTTCAATATTCTCACTGGGCATATTCGCTTCTTTTGCTGCCTCAATCGCCATCCTTAATCGGGGATTAAAATCGGGATTACCTCCTCCTAACCGAGCAGCAGTCGTTATTTCTCTTGCTAATTTAGAAAACAGCTTACCTTTAACCTTATCTACTTTTGCTTTCTTATGTTTTATTTGTGCCCATTTAGAATGGCCAGCCATAATTCCTCCATTTATTAAATATTATAAGATAAAATAGATAATTGTCAATTTATAAAAATCACTCATAAATATTTTAGAATAAAAATTATAATACCCTCTCAATTACCTTTTCTTTTAATACTAAATAATAATTGTCAGAAATTATTCTTAAAGGCGTCTCCAAGGCTATATACTATATAGCCCCCTATCCAACAGGCTAAAATTAGTTAAGTTATTAAATATCAAATACTTACATAGAAATTTTCTAAAATAAAAAGTTTCCATACAGGAAACTTCTAAATTGATATAAATCGTTTAAAATCAATAACTTATCAAAAGATATCTATTGTCAATATAAACAAGGCATTTGTTTATTACTTTATGAGGCATCTTAAAATTTAGTTTGGGAAAAATAAACTACTTTATAAACAACCTTTTATCCCAATTTCCTAAACTATTTATCGCTTATCAATTAACATCTTTTAATTATTGACAAAAAAAATTTTTTAGTTCATATTTTAAGAGATGGCAGAGAGGCCTTATGAGGAATTAATAATTCATGATAGATTAATTATTACTTTAAAACAGACTGTTTATCGTTATCCTAATGAAAAATATCCCTATTTAAAAACTTATACCAACCATCCTGATAAGCATAAAGGTATATGTAATCTAAATGGTGAATATTGTTATCCCGATATAGTAGTAATTGATTTAAGAAATGAAAAAGTAATTATGATTGCGGAAGTAGAAACTAAATCTACTTTAGACGAAATAGAAGCCGAAGAATGGAAAGACTTTTGCAACCTTTCTTTACATTTTGCCCTTTTTTATCCCAAGGGATATGAATTTAAAATTCGTCAACTTTGTAAGAACATTAAGATTGATTCTTTCTTAGAATATAGCGAAATTGAAGGTAAGTTTAAGTTAGAGAAGAAAAAAATTATCTTTTGAAAAGATTGAGATACCAATAAAAAAGATGTTCACCAAAGAAAAAATTTATCGCCGCACCAATTGCTAAAAAACTGCCAAAAGGTATATAATCTTTTATACTTCTTTTTCTAATTGCCACTAAGATTAAAAAAATAATCAAACCCAAAATAGCTCCTAAAAATATAATAAAAAGGACATTTTTATAACCAAAATAGCTACCTAAAAATCCCGCCATTTTTATATCACCACCGCCGATTGCTTCTTTTTTTCTTAATAGCAACCATAATAATCTTAAAACCAATAAAGAACCTATCCCAGCGATAATTCCGTATAAAGAAAATAAAGGAAACTTATCAATATTAAATAAAAAACCAAATAATATTCCCGGATAATTTAACCAATCAGGTATTATTTGAAACTCCCAGTCAATAAAGAAGATTATTAACAAGGCACTTAATAAAAATAAGAATAAAACTGCTTTCAAAGAGAAATTAAATTTTTCATAACTTAATAGAAAAATAAAACCAGTTAATAATTCAACAATTGGATAGCGAAGAGATATTGACTTTTTACAAAAACGGCATCTGCCGCCTAAAAGGAGAAAACTTATCAAAGGAATATTGTCATAAAACCTAATCTTTTTTTGACAATGGGGGCAAAAAGAACCTGGTTTTATAATGGAAATTCCTCTGGGTGTGCGGTAGATTAAAACATTGAAAAAACTACCAAAGACTAAGCCAATAATAAAAGTAAAAATCCTATTAAAAACCTCCACTCAAAACGCTCCTCACAAAATTTTCATCTATAGAGTATTCAAATAAAGTTTCTCGAGTAATTATCCCTTGTTGATAGAGTTTAATTAAAGATTGGTCTAAGGTTTGCATTCCCTGTTCGATTCCAGTTTGAACAAGGGAAGGAATTTGATAGGATTTATTTTCTCTAATAAGATTTTTTATTGCTGGTGTGCCAACAAGAATCTCCATCGCTGCTGCCCTGCCTCCTTCTTTTCTCGGAACCAAAATTTGAGAAATAATGCCAAGAATTACATTGGCAAAAATATGTCTAACAAAATTTTGTTGCTCAGCAGGAAACACATCGATTACTCTATCAACCGTTTCTGCAACATTATTTGTATGAAGGGTAGAAAGAACCAAATGGCCAGTTTCTGCTGCGGTAAGGGCTAAAGAAATAGTTTCTAAATCCCGCATTTCGCCAACCAAAATCACATCCGGATCCTCCCGTAAACAAGCTCGCAAAGCCGAAGCAAAAGAACGGGAATGAATTCCTATTTCCCTTTGACTTATCAAACAATTCCTTCCTTTAAAAACATATTCTATCGGATCTTCAATAGTAATTATTCTTAAAGCCTTCTCTCTATCAAGCAAATCAATCATACTTGCTAAAGTAGTAGATTTGCCACAACCTGTTGGACCGGTAACTAAAATTAATCCCCTTTTTTTTCTTACTAATTCAGCTACGATTGGTGGAGCCGGTAATTCTTCTAAGGTTTTAATTCTTGCCGGAATAATCCGAAAGGCAGCACCAATTCCGTTCATATCTAAAAAGACATTTACCCGCGCCCGGATCCGATCCTTACTTACATATTCCAGTCTCATCCCTTCGGTCGCTTCGCCCCAAGTATAGGAAAAATCTATCTCCTTTTTTCTTTCTAAGGCTTCAATCTGTTCTTTGTTTAAAATTGAATAAATTATTTCTTTGGTATCCTCTTTTTTTAAAGGAGGTCCAGGGATTTTTTTTAATTCACCATTTACTCTGATTATTGGTGAGTTATTAGCGGTGATATGTAAATCTGAGGCACCGTAAGCAGCAGCATATTTCAATAATTCATCAATTTTTTTAACAAATTTCTCTTCCCTTTCTCTCATTGTATATTAGATATTAAATTATTAAAGTGAAATATTTTTATCCCTGACGCTCTATAATTCTGGGAATTATAAAAATAAGAAGTTCGCTTTCCTCTTTTTTTACTGATGTTCTAGTAAATAATTTTCCTAAAATTGGTATTGAACCTAAAATTGGAATTTTTGTCTCTGCCCTTGTTTCTTGTTCTCTTTTTAAACCACCAATCACTATCACTTCGCCATCTTTTGCTGCTACCTGTGTTTTTCCTTCTCGAGTAGCAATTATTGGCACTTCTTGCTCACCGGCAGTTCGCCAACCAATAATCGCTTCTACTTTTGGTTCTATCTCCATTGTAATATTCCCATCTGTAGTTAAATGAGGACACACTGTTAACATAATACCTATTGACCTTTCTCGCCAAGTATACACTCTTTCTCGAGTTTCCGGATCAACTCGAACTTCTAATAAAGGAACTTTTGTAACCATTTCAACAGAAGCTTTTTGATTATCCATAGTTAGCGTATGGGGATTAGCAAGCAACTTTGCCTTACCTTCCGATTGTAATAATTCCAAAGCCGCAGACATTTGAGCAAAAGAAAGTTTACCAATTATTAAATGGTTAAACATTATTGGTATTGCCATCTCTTTGCCAATATCCGGAGGAGCCGCAGTAGCTGCTGCTCTTATTGACCAGTCAATTCCATAAATTTTATCAGAAGATACAGTTGTCTCAATAAATTTTGCTTCAATAGAAATCTGCGGTGCCGGCCGATCAATTTCACTAATCAATTTTTCAATTTCTGCTAATTTTTCTGGAACATCAGTAATTATTAAATAAGAAGACCTTTTACTTCCACCACCTTCACCAACTTTCTTTTCCACTGCTTCTGCCCTTCCTTTAGAAGAAAGAAATTTATCTACTACTTTTTTAATATCGCTTGCCTCGGCATAATTTAGATTATACACTCGGGTATGAAGTTCTCCTTCCACATCTTTTTTAAATGGCTTTACCATAATTACCCCTTCGCTAATTTCTACTGCATTACATTCTACTGCTCGTAAAATAGCCGAAAAGGCTACTGAAAAAGGAACATTATCAAAACGCATTGTCACCGTTCCTTTCACTTCCGGTGAAGCAATAATATTAATGTTCCCTAAACGTGAAAGCATTCTTAATACATCAATAATATCAGCATCTTTCACCTCCAAAGAAACGGTTTTTTCTACCATTTTCTTTTCAGTAGGCGGTGAGACCGTTTCTTTACTTAATTCTAAAACTATTAAATTATTTTGTCGAAAAGCATTAAAGGCATAAGGAGCTTCTAAATTTATATTTACTTTTATTCCTTCTTCATTCTCTTTTATTATAAAATTTTTTATACCAAATTTTGCCACTTCTATTGTTTCTTTTACCGAAGATTTTACGCCGAATAAAATTATATTTATCGCTGGCGGAGATAAATTAAGAAAAGTCTGAAATTCACAAAGAGTATCGCAACTCAAAGTAACTCTCACTTTTTCTAAAAGTTCTTCGTAATAAATGTTTCTTAAAAAATTACCTTGCGAAAAAGAAAATGTTATTAAAATTACTAACATAAAAATATATTTTCTCATAATATTTCCTCCTTTTATTAATTATTCACCTAAAAAAATCGTAAATCTTTTCCCGCCTTTTTCTACAATCACCCTGTCTTTCTCAATTGCAACTACTTTCTTTCCATCCACCAAATCACCAACATGAACTATTTGATTGTTAATTATTGCATAGGCTTCATTTTCACTTATAGTAATTGCTGAAACAATTAAGGATTTCATTTCCGCAAGATAGGAGAAATCCCTTACAAAAGGATCTTCGCCCCACTTTTCTGTATCTTCCTCTACTTCTTGAGTAGAAACGGATTTTAACCCTAAAGTTTCTCTTTTTATCGACGGTTTAGCAAGGACCAAAGTTTCTTTTTTAACCGGCAAACTAACTATCGATTCCTTTTTAATCTCTTCTTTTATCTCCTTCTTGGACAATACTGCTAAGGTCTCTTGTTTTACTTTTGGTTTTATTTCTCTTGCGATTGACGTTACTTTCGATTTAGGTCTTGGTCTTAAAAGAGTAAAAAGCACTAAAACAACTACTAAAATTCCAATTAATACAATTAATCTTTGACGCATATATTATATAATAATAAAAATTTTTTTAATGTCAATTTATTTCCTTTTAGGAGTTTTTAATGTCGTCAAAGGAACGCAGCCTTCACCAACTCGAACCGTGGTAATCTCGCCAAAATAATCAAGAGTGATTTTATCAGAATCAATTTTAACGATTCTTCTTCCCATTATCTCGTCACCCACTTTGTATTGTTTTCCATCAATCAAAGCATAGGGAGTATTTTCTACTGTCACAATTGCTTGTAAAATATACATTCCCGCCTTCTTTTTTCTTGATCTTTTCTTTTTCTGTCTTTGTAGTTTTTGTAATTCCCGTTGCCGTTTTCTCTCTTCCTTTAATCGTTTTCTTTCTAATTTCCTTAATTCTCTCTCTTTTCTTCTCTCTTCTTTACTTTTCTTTTCCCTTTTTTCTAAACCACCTGTTTTTCTTCCCGCTCTTCTTGCCCGCTTACTTCCTTCCGCAACTTCCTGAGTTTTTTTAACTGCCTGTTGAACTGGTTTTTTCTTTAGAATCCTGGAACCAACAAAAATCAAAATAAAAACTAAAATTAAAATAGTTATTATTCTTCTCATAAAAAACCTCCTACAAAACTTTTCCCACTAAACTGGAGGCAAATATGTTAACCAAAATTCTTGCCTCAATTAGAGGTTTTATCTCATCTTTGCCAGTAAATTCCAGTTCATAAACTTTAATAAAATAAGGAAATTTACTTAAATTGGCAATAAACTTTCCGATATCTAAATATCTTCCTTGTAAAGTGATTTCAAAAGGAATTGGTCTTAAAGGAGTTTCTTTTGTCTCCTGAGTTAAAAGAGTATCTAAACCAGGCGGACGGATACTAAGAAATCTTATATTATACTTTTTAGCCTCTTCTGATAACTGTTTAGCCAAAAGTAAAACTTCACTCCGGGGAGCGATTCGGGCAACAAACTCTCTATTTTCCTCTTCTAATTTCGCAATTTTCAATTTCAAAATCTCTGTCTCTTTTGCCAATTTTCTTAATTCTTCAATCTTAGTTTTTAATGTCTTCGCTTCTGTTTTTAATTTTGCACGGGCTGCTATCTTTGGTTGATAAAGAAAAAGAATAAAAACAACAATTATTGCCAAAAGAATAATCAATCCGCCAAATAACCATTTTCTTTGTAAAATATCCATTTTCACCCCCTTATTCTAATAAACACTCTAATTCAAAATTCAAAACTTCTTCACCAATAAGATAAGTCTTTGTTTTATTAATTAGATTTACCTCTTTCACCATTTTGCTATTTTCCAATTTCCACATAAAATCTGTCAAATCCACTTCTAAATATTCGGGTTTACCGGTAACAACACCCTTTAAACTAATTTTCGAAAGTCCAGTAAAAACAAGACTGTTAAGCTGAATATTAGAAGGGACTTCTTTCGAGAAAAATCTTAACAAAGGAGTAACTACCTCAGTTTCGCCAACAATTCCTTTAAGTAATTTTTGTTGAGCCTCTAATTCATCAACTTTATTCTTTAAATTGGTATATTCCTGAGAAATTACTTCTACTTCTTTTAATTCTTTTTGAAGTTTTTTTATTTGACCATATTCTAAAGCTTTCTGAACTTCTAATCCAATATTTATAAGAATAAGTAAAGGAATTAAAACAACTGCTATTGCGCCAACAATCTGTAAATCTTTGGCAACATATCTTTTCACTTTCAATTCCGATGGTAGAAGGTCCACCGCCTCTGGGTCATAATGGAGTCCCAAACAAGCAACTAACCGATGACCAATATTTTGGGGGTAATTTGGCAAATAAAGATTGTAATTCTTAAAAGGATCAAAAAATTCCACGTTAATTTTTAAATTTTCTTCCAAAAATTCTTTTAAACCTTTAAGTTCGGCGCCTCCTCCGCAGATCAAAATCCGATTTATTACCGGAACATTGTATTCTCTTTTATAAAAATCAAAAGTCCGATTTATTTCTCCTAAAAACCTCTCTAATGCTGGTCGTTGCAAACTCAATAACCTTTTTACTTTTACTCCATTAGGTAAAATTTCTTCGTTTGTCTCTTCCGGGATACCATATATTTTTTTATACCTCTCCGCTTCTTCCAAACTTAAAGCCAACTCTCCTTCTTCCGTCATAATTGCGACAGTCATCGCTTCGGTAACTGAATTTCCCGCAGTAGTAACCGTCCGAGTAAATTCTAATTGTTTATCTCTTATAAATATTATATCAGTAAATTCGGCACCAATATCTAAAAGAGCAACGACTTCTCCTTCTTTTAGATTTCCAAATTTTTTTACCGCTGCTGCTAACGCAAAAGGAATGACTGAAATTGCTGAAGGCTCCAAACCAACTTTTTTTAAAGTAGCAATGTGGTCGGCAATAATATCTTTTCTTACGGACACGACCATAACATTATTGGCTTCTTTTCCTGCTTCGCTCATTATTCCTAAGGTTTTATAATCTAAAATTGCTTCATCAATAGTAAAAGGTGAATATTTATCTAAACGAAGAAAAATAGCATCTCTTAATTCTTTTTTTGACATTTTAGGAAAAGGTGCCTGACGCAAACTTACTGAAGGACCACTAACAAAAGAATAAACTTTTGCGGGTTTTAAGTCTTTAATCAATTCTCTAATAATTCCACTAATATCAGGAATTTCTGTAAATTCTTTTAAACCGTAAGCACAAACTCTATCTTTTTCCATATAAACAAATTTAACCGATTGAGAGCCAATATCAATCGATAAGGCACCTTTCCCTTCTTTTTTGAATATTTTTTTAAAATCAATACCTTTCACATTTCACCCCCTTTTAAGGAATTAAAAATTGGTTAACCGAACCATCACCGGTTCTAATTTTTGCTACTTTATTTCTTACACTCATTGGATAACCACCACTTTGGTTATTATAAAATCCTAACAATGTAAACATCCTTTTACTGCGAGGGATAAAAACAACTATACTATCAAAATCTATATTTTGATTAATTCTAAATCTAACACCACCACCAAAATCAGCTACTGTATCATTATCCACAACAATATATTCATAAAACATAGTATCGGTAGATAATGAAAGCAAATTAAAACTATTAATTTTTATTGTTTCGGTTGTTGGGTTAAATAATTCAAAAGAAAAATTATTGAATACGGTATCCGGCGGATTAGGAAAAGAAACTGCTGAATTAGCTACATAAACTAAGCTGCCGCGAAAAGTACCAGGAAATTTAAAATCAACAAAAACTTGCGATTTTGGCAGAACTACCACATGTTTTTGTAATGTCTCCTTTTGAGAATAAGCTCTAATTAAATGAATACCAATCGGGATGTTATCAAAAGAAAAAAAGCCGTCTTGATGGGGTATTGATTCTACATATATCATTTCTCCATCCTTAGGGTATTCGCAACCAACGCGAAAATTAATCGCCATATTTCCAGGAGGATTTTTTTCACTGTCATAAATATAGCCATAGATTTTGTTATTAAATAAATCATTGTAATTATCGGCAATTTTGTAAGTTAAGGTAAAACGGCCATTGGCAAAACTTCTAATTGCTAAATCTTCAGGTGTGTATTGATAATATCTTCCCCAGGCATCCATCTTATAACTTTCTTTATCTTCCAAAAAATCCAGTTTTAAATAAGGTCCTTTCCATAAACCACCTTCATTATTTACCAAAGCACCTAAACTATCTGGTAATTTTCCCATATCGCCTACGTAACCAAAATCTATTCTTTTCCCATCAGCAATCAATTCTGGATCGCCACTAATCGCTTTACCTATTCTTTTTAATTCTTCCATTGTCTCATCAATCTGAGAACGCTCCCGAACCCGATCAATGGCGCTTAATGAGATGCCAGCAAGAATACCAATAATTATCATTACTACAATCATTTCTAATAATGTAACTCCTCTGTTTCTTTTCATCATCATTCTTGAAAATTAACTCGACTAAATTTCACTTCAATATTTTTTGCTCCAATTCGAGGATAAACAGTGATAATTTTTTCAATAGAATCATACTGAACAGTATCCCGATAAACACATACTAATTTTCTTTTACCAATACTGATACCGGAATATATAAAATTACCGCCACTGTGCGGATGAATTGAATCGATAATTAACCTTCCTTCCCGAGGATAAAGAAGCGTTATTAATATATTGTTAGCTTTTGCTGAATCTGGTGTATTTCCTAAAGCATCATATACTATTCCACTCACATCGTTGTTAAAAAGGTCAGAAAAAGAGCCTGCCAATTTTTTAGTGAGCCACTTTTGATAACTTACATCGCTACCGCTTGCATAACTTCTAATAATTAAACTTTCTGGATAATATTTATAGGAATCTCCCCAGGCATCAGTTAAAAATCCCCTTGGATTTTCTGCGAATGCCGGTTTTACATAAGGTCCTTTCCACAAGGAAGAATCTATATAATCTGGTTTTATAGCAAGATCTATTAGCGACCTTGGTAACATTCCACAATCACCAACAAAACCAAAATCAACCCTTGTTCCTAAATAAGTCAATCGTTCATCACCAATAATTGCTCTACCAATTTCATCTAATTCTTTTATTGTCTCTTCAATCCTTTGTCTTTCTAATGTTACATCCCAAGTTTTTACTGCTGCCGAAGCTAATATCCCAATTATTACCATCACAATCAATAACTCTAAAAGAGTAACCCCTTTATTCTTCATTTACTTAAAATAAAATTATGATATCATCGTTTATTTGATGTCTTTGGGGGTCATACCACTCGCCATCTGGACCGGCACTTTTTAAACCCAAAGTTTCACCGTTAGGTCCGAGGTGATACATAATTGGTGTTTCCCAAGGGTCGTATAAAAAGGAATGATTACCATCATCGCGAACATAAGGACCATTCCATCCTTTTTTGGTAAAAGGATTCCAAGCAGGGATAGATTCTTTTCCCGGATAATTAAATTCTCTTAATGTATCTGGACGATTTGTTGCTAACTCAATTAAATGTCTAGGGAATCGACCCACATCGCCTTTAAAACCATAATCAATATAATTTGCTCCTACCTCACCAACAATAGCTTTTCTCAATTGATATAATTGGTTTTTAACCACAGTAATCCGGGCATTCTGAGTAACCCGAGATACAATCGGAGGAACTAAAAAACTTATTAAGATACCAATAATAAATATTACTACTAATAATTCAATTAAAGTAACTCCTTTGTTTTTCATAGTTTAATTATGTAAAACAAAAATTATTATCTCATCATGTTCCGGATTATAGCTCCTTATTGATTCGCCAGCAATATTAAAACCAATTAATCCGTAGTTAGAAGGGTACTGGGAACCTGGAGGATACCACATTCCATATCTAATAGTACCCGGATCATATCCCCAAACATCATTTGGTCCGTCTTCTCTGGTATCAAAACAATCTTCTTTATTATCGTAATCTTCTTCATCAAAATCTTCTGGCGTCAATTCTTTACTGGTATAAGGATTGGTAGGAAATTTCCCTAATTTCACTTCAAAAATTCCACCAGGAAAATAAGAACCATAACCATCTTCATAAAAATCATCGGCATAATGACCTTGTTCTAAATGGTAAGTCTCAATAACAACTTGGCAAAGATGCATATTTGCCTTTACTGCCGTCTGTCTTGCTCTTTCTCGCATTAGATTAAAATTTGGTACTTGTAAAGAGAGCAAAATGCCTAATATCATTATTACTACTAATAACTCTATTAAAGTAAAACCATTTTTTTTCATTAAAGAATTATAATCTATTTTTTTTGTTATGTCAATAAATCAGCATTCTTAAAAATTAATAAATTTATGAATAAGAAAGTTAAAAAAGATACTAAAGATAATTATATAAAAAGGTTCTATATTAGTAATTATTAGAAAAATAAAAATTATTAAAGAAAAAATCGTTAACCACCAATTATTAATAATTTTCAAAAAGAAAAATATACTTGTTTGGAAAATAAAACCAATTATTGCTGGTTTAACACCAAATAAAAAACTTTGAATATAAAAATTTTTCTCAATTTTTTGATAAAGTCTTATTACAAAATAAAGCATTATTCCCGAAGGTAAAAAAATGGCAATAGTGGCAATAATACTTCCTAAAATTCCTCCTAATTTGTAGCCAATAAAAGTAGCAATTATCGCCACGGGTCCAGGGGTAATTTGACTAATACCTACTCCCACTAGAAAATCTTTTTCCGAAAGACATTGGCGAAAATCAACGAATTCTTGTTTGATAAAAGGAATTGCCGCATAACCACCACCAAAAATTAAAGCACCAATTTTAAAGAAAAGAGAAAATAAGATAAATAACGGTAGTAAAGAAAAAAAATTTAGAAATTCTTTATCCTTTAACCATTTTATTATTATCCCTAAAAAACCACAAATAATTATTATAAAAAAAACTTCTATTTTTAAACTTAACAATAAATAAGCCAAAATAATAATTCCTATTGAAAAAAAAATTTCACTAATCTCTTTCTTTTTAAAGAAAATTTTTATTAAATTTAATCCGCCCCAAAATAAAATTGCGGGAATTACTGGTAATAAATATTTATAAATTTTTTCTATTACCTTTAATTCTTGGTAATGAAAATATAAAATACTCAAAATTAAAGTGATAAAATAAGTAGGTAATAAAAAAGATACAACGGAAATAATCATTCCTTTAACCCTTCTTAAAGAATAACCAATAAACTCCACATAATTAGGCACAAAAGGACCAGGTAGCATTTGCCCAATTGCTACTGCTGTTAATAACTCATCGTCATTAATCCAACATTTCTTTTTTACACAATATTCCCTTATTAAAGATAACATCGCCATTCCACCGCCAAAACCAATAAGACCGATTTTAAAAAAAATAAAAGCCAGCTCCTTTAAACTAACTTTTTTCATCTTTAAATTTTGCTATTTTTGCTTTAGTATGAACATATCTTAAGGGTTCAGGAATTCGAAATTTTTTACAACAATTAATAACAATCTCTAATGCTTTCTCTTTAGTAATCAAATTTCCTGGAGAAATATAAAGGGGTTTTGTGTTCTCTCGGGTTCTTAACACATAACCTAAAACCTCGTTATTAAAAAAAATTGGTAAATAGGAGAATTTCTCTTTACTTAAATTCTCTTTTATTTCACCAATTAATAGTGATTTAGCAACTCCGATTGTTGATCTATTAATAACTACTCCCAAATGGGCAGCAATACCTGCTTTCCGAGGATGTAGTATTCCTTGACCATCTATCAAAATTACATCTGGCTTCTTTTTTATTTTCTGATAAGCTTTGATAATAAATTTTAATTCTCGATAGCTTAAAAATTCGGGAAGATAAGGAAAATCAATTTTATCTTTAACAATTACCTCTTCTAAAAATTCTAAGCCTGGATAGGTAAATGTAGCAAAACAAGCATAACCAAAAGTAAAAGAAAAGGCAACATCGCAAGCACCGATTATTTCTATTTTTTTTCTTAGGTCAACTAATTTTATTTTTTGGGCAATTTCTTTTTGTTCTTTTTTTAAAGACTCAATATCTATCAAAGAGTAAAATATCGTTTTTCCAAATTAATAATTTCTTCTATTCCCTTTTTTGCTAACTGGAAAAGTTTAGAAAAAGTTTCAAAAGAATATGGTACTTTCTCAGCTGTTGCTTGAATTTCAACAATTTTTTCGCTACCGGTCATAACTAAATTCATATCTACTTCCGCATTAAAATCTTCTTCATAATTTAAATCTAAAAGCATTTCACTATTAATAATGCCAACAGAAATTGCGCCCAAATAGTCAATAACTGGATTTTTTTCAATTATTCCCATAGCGAGCAATTTTTTTACGCCATCCATAAGCGCCAGAAAACCACCAGTAACCGAAAGAGTCCTTGTGCCTCCGTCGGCTTGCAAAACATCACAGTCAACAAAAATCGTTATTTCTTTTAATAGCGATAAATCAACAACTGCTCTTAAAGAACGGCCAATAAACCTTTTTATTTCTTGGGCACGAGAATTTACTCGTAAAGTTGTTGACTCTCTCGGAGTTCTTTGTAAAGTTGAACCAGGTAATAAGGAGTATTCAGCAGTAAGCCAACCAGTATCTTTTCCTAGTAAAAAAGGAGGAACCCTTCTTTCATAACAAACTGTACATAAAACGATTGTCTTTCCGGCTTTTATTAAACAAGAACCTAAAGGATTTTCTAGATAACCGATATTTACTTCTATTTTTCTAATCTCGTCGTATCTTCTGCCATCCTTCCTTATTATCATCTCTATTCTTGGAGAGATACGCGCATAATTTTATCAGGTAAAAGACCTAAAAAAATACGAGCAACTTTTTCAAACTCGGGTGGAATATCGGTGAGATAAATTATTAATTCTCCTTTCATTTTTTTTCTTTTTTTATAAGGGAAAAAATCGGTTATTGATTTAGCTAACTCTTCTGAAGAATCAACAATAGCAATTCTATTTTTGAATATTTCTCTTATTGTTTTTTTTAGCAAAGGATAATGGGTACAACCTAAAAGCAAAGTATCGATTTTTTCTTCTTCAAAAGGTTGAAGATAGATTTTTAACACTTCTTTGGTAATATAATGATTTATCCAACCCTCTTCTACTAAGGGTACTAACAAAGGGGTTGCTCGAGCAATAATCTCTATTTCTTTGTCATAATTTTTAAAGACTTTTTCATAGGTACCGGATTTAATTGTTATTCGGGTGCCGATTACTCCAATTCTTTTGCTTTTTGTTTTTCTAATAGCTGCTTTTACTCCCGCTTGTATCACGTCAATTATTGGTAAAGAGATTTTACTCTTCACATAATTAAAAGCCACTGAAGAAGCAGAATGGCAAGCAATAATAATAACTTTTACTTTTCTTTTTTTTAAAAAATTACAGGCAGCAAGCGTGTATTTTTTTATAATTTCTTCTGATTTCTCACCATAAGGCAAACGGGCAGTGTCACCAAAATATAATATTTTTATGTCGGGCATTAATTTTTTTATTTCTTTTACTACTGTTAGACCACCTAATCCGGAATCAAAAATGCCAATCATTTTGTTTGGCTAATAAATTTTTTTACTCCTTCAGCAATTCCTTTTGCCAATTTTTCTTGATACCAATCTTTTCGCAAAAGTGCCTCCTCTTTTCGATTACTTAAAAAACTGCATTCAATTAAAACTGCTGGCATAAAGACATCTTTTAAAACATAAAAACCTGCCTGCTTTACTCCCCGATTTTCAATATTTAAATCTTCGCACACAGCATCTTGAATTGCCACTGCTAATTCTTGGGATTCTTTTAAAAATTCTTGCTGAGCTAAATCAGCAAGGATAAAAGTTAAGAGGTCATCATTAATTTCATTTTTAGCAATTTCGTATTTAATTACTTCATTTTCGGCTTGGGCAACTGCCCTTTCCCAATCAGTTCTTGCTTCCGAAAGAAAATAAACCTCAAAACCGCTAGCGTAAGAGTTCTTTTTTGGTGCGGAATTGCAATGAATGCTAATAAAAATATCTGCTTTATTATCGTTAGCAATTTTAGCCCTTTCACTTAATGAGAGAAAAACATCGCTATTTCTTGTTAAAATCACATCTAAACCTAATTTTTCTAAATATTTTTTTAACTTTCTGGCAATTAATAAATTTAAATCTTTTTCTTTTGTTCCCATTTTCCCAATTGCTCCTGGATCTTTACCACCATGACCAGGATCGATTACCACTAATCTTATTCCATGTTTTAATCTCGGTAAAAATTTTAGTCTAACTATGTTTTTTTCTTTATTAAGCCGAACATCGCACTCTTTTTTTAAATAAAATTTAATGTTAAACCCGTCTTCTTTTTTTATCTCATAATTTTTTAAATGACCAAGAATTGGTATTTTATCAACCTTTGATTTTGCCTGAAAATTTATCTCATAATCAAAATAAGAGGAACTTTTTGTGAAAAAATAGGCATCGGAATTTAAATAAAAAGTTATCATTGTGGTATCCTTTTTTTCACTAACTTTTATTTCAGTAATTTCGGGAACAATAATTTCTTCTGACACCAGAAGTTCTTCTTTTTTAATTTTCACTTTCTCTAAAATCTTTTCACAAGTGAATAGGGAAACGAAATAATTATTTCCGATTTTCAAAATTGGATAAGGAACTTTTATTTCTTCAAAATTTATTTTTATCAACGGCTTTTCTAAATCAATAACTATTTCTGTCTTTAATGAGTCATCAAAAATTAAAAAAACTTTATTTTCAATAAACCAGGATTGTGCGTTTAATCCTTTAATG
>JBDRVL010000008.1:0-19574 GCA_039801845.1 Caldifarciminota bacterium
ATTGCCCTTCAACACTTTTAAGAATATGCTGTCCAAATTTAGTCCTAAAATGTCCTCAAATGTCCCTAAATGTCCCTTTACTTTTAAGGTATTTTTGCCTATATTATTATATTATTAATGATGATTTTAAAAGGAGTTTTTATGAATGGGAATAATAAAAAATTAACATTGATAGTAAGGAGATTAAAAACTAATTCGCCGATTATTATCTCTTGTGATATTAAGCCGGTTGAGATTTATGATTATAAAAATTGCTTAACTGCCCAGTATGTTTTCAGAAGATGTTATTAAATTGATAAAGAAATTTGAAGAGAAGAAGGGGGTAGAGGGGAGTAATACGGGGTAGGTCTCTGGTATATGATTAATAATAATCTTATTAAGATGAATAATAATAGTCTTGTTAGGATGAATAATAATAATCTTATTAGTGCTAATAATGTTATTCCTATTAGATGGATTAATGATAATATTCTGTTGAAGATTTGAGCAGGTATTGAAGATATGACTTCGGGACAAGGCAAGTGCCTTGAGCCTCTTTATGACCTTGAGGAAGGTATGACCTTCTACACCTATTATAGAGCATTTAAAGAGTGTTATTTCCAAATTTGAGTATGAGAATATAAAAAAGGAGTTTTGTCGGTATTTAGCGGTTTTATATTGGCAGATGAAAAGGAAAGAGAGGATTGTATTTAGGCATATTAGATATAGGAATATGGCAGAAGATGGTTTCTGTTATTAGTTTTACAAAAATGGGAGTTATAGAAGCAGGCTATTTACTTCCTGAAAAGATAATTAGGGAACATAATTTATGGCAATTCATAAAAAAATAATTGACATAATTGATAAGATAATTAAAATTAGGTATGACAAATTTAAAAAGGATGAGAAGATGAAAAAGCACATTTTTTTTAATTTTAGTATTTTTATTTTCTTTTATTTTTGGCGATTCATTAAATGTTAGATTTATTGGTAGTTGGCCTTTTGGAGATTATTGTGTGGCTGTGTCTTATGATTCTTCCCGTTCTCTTGTATTTTTGGGTGCAGGTAGCTGAGTTTATATCTTAGATGTATCAAATCCAAGTAATCTGCAAAAAGTATCCGAAGGAATTCATACGAGAGGAATTGTTTATAGTATTTTTTATACTAACAACAAATTATATATTGCTACTGAACAAGGTAGTTTTAAAATCTGAGATGTAGGAAATCCTTCTAATCCCAAAAAACTTGGCTATTGCTTTACGCTAGGCTCTGCTCCTGTTGTTTATGTTTCCGGTTCTTATGCCTATATTGCTGATGATACTGTGGTTTAAGGGTGATAGATGTTTCAGACCCAAGTAATCCAAGGGAGATTGGCTATTATAAGACACCAGAAGGTTATGCTCAGGATGTTTATGTTTCTTTTCCGTATGCCTATGTTGCTAATGGAGATGGTGGGTTACAGATTTATCAGTTTTATGGCACAAGTATAAATAAAAAAGTGAAGAGAAGGAAACAAAAGGAATAAAAAATCTCTCTTTTAAAGGCAAGAAAATCTACGATGTTACTGACAAACTTGTCAAGGAAAAGAGAATATTTATCTAAAAAATTAAGAAGGCGCAGGACATGTGGCTTTGCAGGTAGTAAGGATATTTACTTGCTCTTATTGACTTTTATTTATTATAAATTATAATAAATTGTGTTTGGATTATTTGCTTCTATAAGAGAAAGATTTAGTAATGAAATTGCTATTGATTTAGGCACCTCTTCTACACTTATTTATGTAAAAGGTAAAGGAATAATGTTAAGAGAACCTTCTATTGTTACTGTTGATGAGAAGAATCATACACCAATTGCAGTTGGCTTAGAGGCAAAAAAAATGCTTGGCAGGACTCCTGAGGGTTTAAAGGCGATAAGACCAATGAAAGATGGAGTCATTGCTGATTTCAGTTTGGTAGAGGTAATGTTAAAAACTTTTATTGAGAAGGTTCAAAGAAAGAAATTGTTTGTAAGACCAAAAGTAATTATTTGTGTTCCTTCTGGTGTTACCGAAGTGGAAAAAAGGGCGGTAAGGGATTCTGCGGAAGCCTGTGGTGCTCGGGAAGTATATTTGGTATCAGAACCAATTGCTGCTGCGGTAGGTGTTGGTTTACCGGTTGATGCACCAACGGGGAATATGATTATTGATATTGGTGGTGGAACAACAGAGATTGCGGTAGTTGCCCTTTCGGGAGTTGTTACTTGTAATTCCATAAGGGTTGCTGGTGATGAAATGGATGAGGCAATTATCAATTATATCAAAAAGAATTATAATTTAGTAATTGGTGAACAGACCGCGGAAATGATAAAAATCCAAATTGGCTCTGCCTATCCAACCGGGCAAGAAGAAGAAATGGAAGTTAAAGGTCGGGATTTAGTTTCAGGAATTCCCAAGACAATTAAACTCACCTCTTCAAAGATTCGCGAGGCTTTACAGGAGCCAGTATCAATTATCCTTAGTGCGGTAAAGAAAGCCTTAGAAAGAACACCGCCAGAATTGGCAGCTGATATTGTTGACCACGGTATTTATATGACCGGTGGTGGCTCTTTATTGAAGGGACTTGATAAATTGATTAGTGAAGAGACAAACTTAAAGGTTTATGTAGCAGAAAATCCTATTGATTGTGTTGTATTAGGTGCAGGAAAAATTTTGGAAGATATAAAAAAGAATTCTAAATTATTATTAAAAACCGATTTCTCCTAAAATTTGTTGATATCCAAGAAAAGAAGCGAAAAGGAAAAATATATTTCTCTTATCTTTATTTTTCTCTCTCTAATTATCTTTTTCTTTCCCAGAGATTTTAAATTAAAAATATCCCTTTTGCCTAATTCTATTCTCTTAAAACCTTTAGTAATGGTTAGAAATTTTTTATTATCTTTAAAAAATTATCAAAATGAGAGAAATTATCTTTACGAACTTTCTTTAAAACAAAATTTAACTTTAGCCTATTTAAAAAAAATCTCCAATCTCTCTTCTTTTTCTTTGGAATCCTTAGAGAGCGCTTATATTATAAGAAGGGCAAATATTATCAGTCGAGATAATTCTTTAAGAAAATATTTAATTATTGATAAAGGTTTAAAAGATTCAATAATCGTAAATCTTCCGGTTGTCTCTTATCAAGGGATTGTGGGAAAAGTTATCGCTTGTGGTGATGAAATAAGTGTTGTAGAAACTTTTTATTCTCCTTATTCAAAAATCTCAGCAAAAGTTCAAAGGAGTAATTATCTTACTTGTGTCGGCTGTAAAGGCGATGTCTTATATTTAGACTATTTGGATGAAAAATGTGATATTATGGAAAATGACACAATTGTCTCTACGGAGACTGGTGGAATTTTTCCCGAAGGTTTAAAAATTGGTGTTGTAAAAAGGATTGAAAAAAAAGGGAACGGTACTTTTAATATAATAATTGAACCAGCGGTTGATTTACTTAAAATTGATGATGTTTATATTTTACAAAAGAGAACGAAAAAGATTAAAAAAGATGAATTAGAATTATTATTAAAACAGTTAGAATTGAAATTGCCAGAAATAAAATTTATAAAATGAAAAAAGTTTTCTTAATACTTTTAATTTATCTCTTTTTCCTTTTAGAAAATCTGTCTCCCAATATTTTTCCAAAAATTAGTATTGCCCTTTTCCTTTTTAATGCCTTTTCTTCTTCCTTATTATTTTCTACTCTTTTAGGTCTTTTTTTAGGATTTTTATTTGATTTAAATAATCCAGCAATTTTTGGTATTAATATGCTTATCTTCTCTGGTATCGGTTTTCTCATTCCTTATCTCCGTAACTTTATTCTGCCGACAACTTATAATATTTGCTTCTCTTTAATCTTTGTTCTTTTTCTTTTCTTTATTATCAATCAAAAATTTTTCTTAATAAGTTTTCTTTTAACATTGTTATTTTTCTTTTTGATTAAAAGGTATGAAAAGAAAATTTAAAAATTTCATTATCTTTACATCTTTACTTTTTTTAATCCTTTTTAGTAGAGTTTTTTACCTGCAAGTATTAAAAGGAGAAAGATATGAGAAATTGGCTTATAACCAAAGAATAAGGAAGGTTATTTTAAGAGCACCAAGAGGAAAAATATTTGATAGTAAAGGTCTTTTAATTGCTGATACCAAATTATCTTATAATTTATCCATCTTACCTCAAGAGATTGATACTACTTTTATATTCCAATATCTTCCTAAAATTCTTAATATTGATGTTAATAATTTAAGAGAAAAAATAAAGGAATATAAAAACTATCCTTATCCAATTTTAATCAAAAGAAATTTATCAAAAGAAGAGATAATAAAATTGGAAGAGAATTTAATATTTAAACAAGGAATAAGAATTGAAATTAATCCTCGTCGGGTCTATCCTTTTAAAAATGTCTCTTCCTGGGCGATTGGCTATTTAAACGAAACTTCCAAAGAGGATTTAAACAAAGATACCCTTTATAATGTGGGTGATCTAATTGGTAGGTATGGAATAGAAGGATATTACGAGAAGATTTTAAGAGGGAAAAATGGTATTGCCTTAATTGAAGTGGATGCCCGTGGAAAAGAAATTCAACCTTTTTCCGAAGCAAAAGAGATTCCAGCAATTCCTGGTGCCGATATTTATCTCTCTTTAGATATAAATTTAAACTTATTTTGTGATTCTTTACTTAATAATTATTTAGCAGGTTTGATATTAGGTGTTGAACCTAATACGGGAAGAATTATAATCTTCTCAGGAAAACCAAATTTTGACCCCAACATCTTCTTAGGTTTAGATTACAAAGAATGGGAAAAATTAATAAAAGATAAAAGAAAACCATTATTTTCCCGAATTGTGGCCGGTGTGTATCCGCCAGGTTCTACCTTCAAACCTTTTATTGTTTTACACGCTTTAAATAAAGCAATAATTGACAAAAAATCTCATTTTTCTCCTTGTTATGGACAATATAAAATTGGTAAAAGAATTTTCAAATGTTGGCAAAGTCACGGCTCTTTAAATTTGATTGACGCAATTGCCTATTCTTGTAATATCTATTTTTATCAATTGGGAATAAAATTGGGATTAAAAGAAATTTTAAAATTGATAAAAGACTTAAATATTTCAAAAAAAACCGATATTGATTTATTAGAAGAGATAAATTCCCGAGTTCCTAATTACCAAACTGCTCCTTTAGGAAAAGTGGCTAACCTTGCTATTGGGCAAGGAGAATTAGCATTAACACCAATTAAATTAGCAGAACTTTATTGCGGAATATTTAATAATGGCTTTATTCCCCATTTTCATTTTCTTGATTCAATAAAAAATACTAAATTTTTCCACAAAGATTTCTTGGATTCTTTAATAAAAAAGAATATTCTCAAAGTAGTTATCAATGATAACCAAGAAACTATTTATCAATATCTAAATAATTTTTATCAAATCCCTTTTCCTCAAGAAGCGATAGAGATTGTAAAAGAGGGTTTATTAGCGGTAGTAGAAAAAGGCACCGGTAGAAATGCTAAAGTTATTGGTTTAAAAATTTATGGGAAAACCGGAACTGCTCAAAATCCTTTTGGTAAAGACCATGCTTGGTTTGTCGGCTATGCTCAAAAAGAAAATAAAAATTTATTATTAGTAATTCTTTTAGAAAATGTTGGTACCGGTGGAGCCTATGCTGCACCAATAGCAAGAGAAATTTTTTCCCGCTATTTTTCTGAATATGTTGCGCAAAGGGAAAATAATTTTAATAATTAGTTTAATTCTAATTATTCTTGGTTTTATTACTATTTATTTTACTGGTGGAAAATACTATCTTTTTCGTCAAATTATTTTCTTTCTTATAGGATTATTCTTATTAAATTTAGCAATAAGAATTTCTTTAAAAGTAGTTTTTGATTTAAGTGGTTATTGGTATTTATTTTCTATTATTTTGTTAATTTTGGTTTTATTTCTTTCTAAAAATAATGCCAAAAGGTGGTTAGATTTTTATTTCTTTACCTTTCAACCTTCCGAAATAGCAAAAATTACTTATGTTTTATTTTTAGCCTATTTTTTATCTAATCAAAAAAAGTTTGATTTCAACTTTAACTCCTTGTTTTTACCAATTTTAATAACCTTGCTTCCAATTTTTTTAATTTTAATTGAACCTGATTTGGGTTCCGCTTTCTCTTTTCTTTTTATCTTTGCTGTTCTTTTATACTTTCGGGGATTTTCTTTTTTAAAAATTTTTATTCTCTATTCACCCTTATTCTCTTTTATCTTCGGTTTCTCTTTATTAACCTGGATTATATATTTTCTTGTGCTCATTTTTATTGCTTTTAGAAAAAATACTGTTTTTTATGGTTTTGGAGTCTTGGCAATAAATAGTTTTTTTGGACTTTTAAATCCCTTAATCTGGCAGCATTTAAAAGAATATCAGAAGGAAAGAATTATTGCCTTTTTAGCTCCCTATTTGGATCCAAAAGGAATGAGTTGGAGTGCTATCCAAGCACAGATTGCTATTGGTAGTGGTAGAATCTTGGGAAAGAGTTTTTCCCATCCACCATTAAGCAGATTAGATTTTATTCCCAATCCCCATACCGATTTCATTTTTGCTACCTACTCCGAAAAATTTGGCTTAATCGGAGTGATAATTTTAATTTTACTATATTTTTTGCTTCTTTATCAGATCTACCAATATATTACAAAAAATATTGACTTAAAATATCAATTAACAATTGCTGGCTTGGGTGCTATTTTTCTTTATCATATTTTTGTAAATTTAGGAATGGTTTCAGGAATTTTACCGGTGACCGGTTTAACCTTACCCTTTATCTCTTATGGCGGAACTTCGCTAATTAGCAATTTAATAATAATTGGCTTAATCTTAAACTTAATTAACCAATAATGGAGAATATCAAGTCCTACACAATTAAAGAATTGAAAGGGTTGGTAAAAAAATTAAATTGGCCAGAATATAACGCCTATCAAATATTTCAATGGCTTTGGCAAAAGAAAGTCAGTGAGTTTTCTTTAATGACTAATCTTTCTAAACAAAAAAGAGAATATTTAAAAGATAATTTTATAATTGGTGAACTAAAAATTCTTGCTACCAAAAAAGCAAAAGACGGCACACAAAAGTTTCTTTTCGAATTATCCGATAACAATAAAGTGGAAGCAGTATTTATTCCGGAAGAGAAAAGAAGAACAATTTGTGTGTCCTCTCAAGTAGGCTGCCCGTTAAAATGTCTTCTTTGTAATAGTGGTAAAATTCCTTTTAAGAGAAATTTAGATTTCTACGAGATTTGTGACCAGATATTAATGATTGAGAAAACTTTAAATATAAAGCCAACAAACATTGTTTTTATGGGAATTGGTGAACCTTTATTAAATTTAGAAGAAGTCTTAAAAGCAATCCAGATTATTAATTCACCAATTGGCTTCGGAATAAGTGCCAGAAAAATTACTATTTCTACTGCGGGAATTGTTGAAGGGATATATCGTTTAGCAGAAATAAAAAAGAAAATAAAATTGGCTATTTCTTTAAATGCTACCAAAGATGAGATTAGAGAATACTTAATGCCGATAAATAAAAAATATCCGATTTCAGAAATTCTTAAAGCCTGTGAATATTACTGGCAGAAAAAGAGAGAAAGAATAACCTTTGAATACGTTTTAATAAGAGATCTTAATGATAGCGAACAAGATGCTTATCGTTTAAAGAAGATGCTTAAAAACATTCCTTGTAAAATCAATTTAATTCCCTTTAATCCTTTTTCGGAAGTTAATTTTCAGCCATCTTCTTCAGCAGCAATAGAAAAATTTATGAAAATATTAGCGGAAGCAAATTACACAGTAACTTTAAGAAAAAGTCGTGGTCAAGAAATCCTTGCTGGTTGTGGTCAACTTGCCTATCAAAATTACTAATAACATATTGAAAGAAAGAATAAATTTGATATAATATTTTTTTTAATACTATTTTTATTTAAAAGGAGTTATTGATGGAAAAAGAGATTTTGGAAATTAGATGGCATGGACGAGGCGGACAAGGAGCAAAAACCGCAGCTTTACTTTTTGGTGAGGCGGCATTAGAAACAGGAAAATTTATCCAAGCCTTTCCTGAATATGGTCCGGAGAGAATGGGTGCTCCGGTTACTGCCTATAATCGAATTTCTTCCTCAGAAATTAGAATTCATTCCGGAATAAAAAATCCGGATGTTCTTGTAATATTAGATACCACCCTCTTTGATGCCTGTAATGTTTTAGAAGGATTAAAAGAAGATGGCATTATCTTAGTAAATACTAAAGAATCGCCAGAAATAATTAGAGAGAAATTAGGTTTAAAAGAGAGTAAAATAAAAATTTATACTGTTGATGCTTCAAAAATTGCTATTGAATGTCTGGGTAGAGATATTCCTAATACGCCGATGCTTGGTGCTTTGGTAAAGATATTAGGTATTTTAGATTTCCAAAGTTTCTTTAATTCTGTGAAAAAAAGATTACAGGAAAAATTTCGGGGAAAAGAGGTTCTTATTGATAAAAATTTGATAGCAATCAAAAGAGCCTATGAGGAGGTAAAAAGTGAATAATTCTTCTAATAATGAAGAGAGAAAAGAATGCCTAATTATTAGTTGGAAAGATTTAAAACAGGGTGCTTTAATCAGAGATTTAAAAAGAATAAGAGAAAATAAAACTGGTTCTTGGCGAAGTTTAAAGCCAATTTGGAATAAAGAAAAGTGTATCAATTGTTATCGTTGCTGGATGTTTTGTCCTGATGCAGCAATAATAATAGAAAATGATAAAGTTGTTGGCATTAATTATGACTATTGTAAAGGTTGTGGTATTTGTGCTAACGAATGTCCTAAAAAGGTTCAAGCAATCATAATGGAAAGGGAGGTAAAATGATTTTAGCAAAGACCGGAAACGAAGCGATTGCTTATGCGATGAAACAAATAAATCCCGATGTGGTTGCTGCTTATCCAATTACTCCTTCTACCGAAATTGTCCAAATTTTTTCTTCTTATGTTGCTGATGGAGTAGTTGATACCGAATTTGTTGCCGTAGAAAGTGAACATTCGGCAATGAGTGCTTGTATTGCTGCGGCTGCCTCGGGAGCAAGAGCAATGACTGCTACTTCTTCCCAAGGATTAGCATTAATGCATGAGATGCTTTTTATTGCTTCTGGTTTGCGATTACCAATTGTCTTATGTGTTGTCAATCGTTCTCTCTCTTCGCCATTGAATATTCATTGCGACCATACCGATTCCCTTGCCTCTCGTGATTCCGGTTGGATACAGATCTTTTGTGAAGATGCCCAAGAGGCTTATGATACAACAATTTGTGCAGTAAAAATTGCCGAAAAAGCATTTTTACCAGTAATGGTGACAATTGACGGATTTATTATCTCTCATTGTATGCAAAAAATTGAAGTCCTTTCTGATGAAGAAGTCAAAGCTTTTATTGGTGAATATAAACCAAATTATAACCTCTTAGAGGTTGATAATCCTATTACTCTCGGACCAGCTTGTTTGCCCGATTCATTCTTTGAACATAAAAGAGCCCAAGCCGAAGGAATGAATCAAGCATTAACCCATATTGAAGAAGTATTCCAAGAATATAAAGAAAAATTTAATAGAGAGTTAACTATTTTAGAAGGATACAAAACGGAAGATGCTGAATTAGCAATTATTTGTATGGGCTCTACTGCCGGAACAGCAAAAATTGCAGTAAATAATTTAAGAAATCAAGGATATAAAGTAGGTTTATTTAAATTAAGAGTTTTTCGACCAATTGTAGCAAAATATCTTCAAAAAGCTTTAAAAAATATTAAAATTTTAGGTATCTTAGAGAGAATGGAAGGATTAAGTGCTTTTGGTGGTCCTTTGTTTAATGAAATCCGTTCGGTTTTATATGATGAACCAAAAAGACCAATTACTATTTCCTATGTTTATGGATTAGGAGGCAGAGAAATTACTCCGGAAGAGATTGAGGAAGTTTTTTTAGAATTATTATCCCTAAAAAATAAAGGAGAAAAAGATATTGAAAAATTCAAATATATCAATGTGAGGTAGTATGAAAAGTATAAAAGATTTATTAAAAGAGGAAGAACTTTTTAGTTCAGGACATCGGGCTTGTGCTGGTTGCGGTGAAGTTTTAGCAGTAAGACAAGTATTATTAGCAAGTAAAAAACCGATTGCCTGTGCAATGCCTACCGGCTGTTTAGAAATCGTTTCAACAATTTTCCCTCATACTGCTTGGCAGGTTTCTATGTTTCATTCTGCCTTTGAAAATGCTGCAGCAACAATTTCCGGTATGGAGGCTGCTTACCGAATTTTATTAAAAAAAGGAAAGATAAGTAAAAAAATCTATTTTATTGCTTTTGGTGGCGACGGTGGAACTTATGATATAGGTCTTCAGGCACTATCCGGAGCAATTGAAAGAAGACATAGTTTTTTATATGTTTGTACTGATAATGAGGCTTATATGAATACCGGAATCCAACGTTCTTCTGCAACTCCCCAATTTGCCCATACTACTACTTCACCAAAAGGAGAAGTATTACCGGGAAAATTACAACCAAGAAAAGATATAATGGAAATTGTTATTGCCCACGAAGTACCTTATGCTGCTCAAACGACTGTTGCTTTTTTCCAAGATTTGGTTAAAAAAGTAGAAAAGGCTCAGTCTTATGATGGTCCGACTTTTCTTAATATTTTAGTTCCTTGTCCTTTAGGCTGGGGACATTTACCTTCTCTAACTATTGAAATCTCTCGTTTGGCTGTTGAGACAAATTTCTGGCCCCTTTATGAATATGAAAATGGAGTTTACCGCTTAACCTATAAACCACCGGAACCAAAGCCAATAACCGAATGGTTAAAACTGCAAGGAAGATTTGCTCATCTTTTTGAGGAGAAAAATAAACATCTTTTAGAAGAATTTCAAAAATATGTTGACGAAAAATATAAAAAACTTCTTAAAAAATGTGAGTTAAGTGGATAATAACCTCCTCTTACATACCTGTTGTGCAATTTGTCTCCTAAATTTTCTAAATTCTCTCAAAGAAAATTTTAAAATAACTATTTTTTATTATAATCCTAATATCCATCCTTTCCAAGAATATGAAAAAAGATTAAAAGCCGTTGAAAAAATCTGTCAACTTAAAAATTTAGAACTAATTATTCCTATTTACACTCCTATTATTTTTTTTAGCCTAACAAAAGAATACCGAAAAGAGAAGGAAGGAGGAAAAAGATGTGAAATCTGTTTTCAAATGAGATTAGAAAAAACAGCTGAATTTGCGAAAGAAAATAATTTTTATTATTTCTCAACTACTTTAATTAGTAGCCCCCAAAAAGATAAAAATTTAATAGATAGGATCGCCAACAAAATCGCAAAAGAAAAAAGTATTAATTATTTTTCCTTAAAGGAAGTTTCTTTTTTGAAAAAAGAAGAAATTAAAAAATTGGATATTTATTCTCAAAAATATTGTGGCTGTATCTACTCTTTCTATTAAAAAATTAATAAATAAAATCAAAAGATGTAAAAAATGTGTACATTTAAAGAATTATAAATCTATTTTTTCACCAGTAATAAATACCCAATTATTAATTATTGGTCAAGCACCGGGCAAAAAAGAGAATGAATTAGGTCTGCCCTTTGTGGGACCAGCCGGAAAGAAACTTTTTTCCTGGTTTCAAGAGATTGGTATAAAAGAAGAGAAGATAAGGAAAAATTTTTATATCACTCAGGTAATAAAATGTTATTTAGGAAGTAATCGAATGCCAAAGGCAATTGAATTAAAAAATTGTCTACCCTATCTTCATTTGGAGATAGAACTTTTAAAACCAAAACTAATTATTCCGATTGGAATTTTGGCAATTAAAGCAATCTTAGGAAATAAGAAAATTAATGAAGTAATTGGAAAAAGTTTTAAATGGAAAAATTCTTTAGTGATTCCTCTTCCCCATCCCTCCGGTGCTAACGTTTGGTTAAATAAAAGGGAGAATCAGAAAAAATTAAAAAAAGCCTTAAGAAAAATAAAAAACTATTTTAAAGCAACAAACATTACTCTTAAAGAATCCTTCTTTGCCGGTAAAAATGTAAGATGTTGAAAGACCTTAATTTTTCTGAAACCGACTTTTTTTAAAAGTCTAATTATTGTTTTATATTCATATCCTCTCTCTTGATGGATTTCCGTAAAAAATTCTTTTTTATTTTTTAGATAGCATTTTAAATAAAGGGTAGAAATTTTTAACTTTTTATCAAATTTATTTTCCCAAATTGTTTTTAAATTTTCACTTTCTCTTATAAATTTATTATTAGCCCAAAAATTTTCTAAAACAAAAATAGTATTCATATCAAAACAAAACACACCATTTCCTTTTAAAAATCTATAAATTAAAGAAAAACAGCTCTCTAATTCATCCTCCTTTAATAAATAATTGATGCTATCATAAAAAGAGACTGTAGCATCAACTTGAATATTTAAATTAAAATTAGTAATATCACTTTTAACTATTGTGAGATTGTTTTTTAAATCCGGATAATTCTCTATTTTCTTTTTAAAAATATCAAGCATCTCTTCACTCTTATCAACACCAACAACTTGATAACCTTTTTTTAAAAGAATAATTGAAGGAATTCCTGTACCACAAGCCAAGTCTAAAATAATCTTTGGTTTAAGATTAAAAAAATTCCAAATATCAATCACATATTCCACCCAAGCCTCATAATTTACCAATTTCAACATAAACTCATCATAAAATTGAGCAAATTTAGAAAAAGGCTTTTCCATCAATTATATTCTATAAAAAATAAAAGTAATTTTCAACTGTTTTGCCGTTTTAAAACTTATTATTAACCCAATAACCTCTCTTCATACATTTACTATTTTCCCTTGACATTTTAAAAATTTTGACTATATTATAATACAACTAATTATTAAATGTTTTTGATGAGATATTTGTTTATTAAAATCGGGAGAAATGTAAATTTTTTGCTTTATATTCTTTTGATTATTCAATGATCAAAGGGAAGTGAAAAAAAATGGTACAGGGAAAGAAAAATCCCTTTGGAGGGAATAATACGGGGTAGGACTCCCTTGTAAGATTAATAATATCTTTATTAATGGGAATAATACTAAGTTTATTAACGGTAATAATAATCCCTCTATTAGTGCGAACAATAATAAGTTTATTAATGGCTTTAATAATAAGTTTATGTTTAGGAATTATCTACGTCTTAAATGATTTATTAGGGATAGACTGGAAGCAACACCGTCTAAACAAAAATAAATAAAAGGTAAGATTAGGAATCAAAGAATTTCTTTGAACATTAGGTGTAGAGATACTTGAGTTAACCTATAGGGCATGCAGATAGGAGATGGTTAACTTTATCCTAACCTGTTATTTAATTTTATTGACTTTTTCAAAAAGATTAAGTAAAATTAAAAGATTTAATTTTTAAATGACAAAATTTGCTCAAAAAGTTTTAGCAATTGTGAAAAAAATCCCAAAGGGTAAAGTAATGAGTTATAAAGAAATTGCTATAAAATTGGGAAATAAAAATTTAGCAAGAGCGATTGGTCAGGTATTAAAAAGAAATCCTTATCCAATAGTTATTCCTTGCCATCGGGTAATAAGAAGTGACGGAAAAATTGGCGGTTATTCTTTAGGAATAAAAAAGAAAAAAGAACTATTAAGAAAAGAAGGAGTTTTAATAGTTGGCGATAAAGTGATTAGATGAGCGAAATTATTAGATTAGAAGTTGGTGAAGTACTCACTAATACTTATATTATAAAATCAAAAGATGAAATTATCGTAATTGATCCTGCTTTTGAAAGTGAAAGGATTATAAAAGAGATTAAAAATTTGAAAGGAAATGTTAAATATATTGTGAATACTCATGGTCATATCGATCATATCAGTAGTAATAATGATTTATTAAAAGAATTCAATTGCCAGTTATTAATCCATGAATTGGATAGTAAATTATTAACTTCACCAGAGAAAAATTTATCTCTTCTTTTTGGGTATTCCTATGTCTCGCGTAATGCTGATTTCCTGCTTAAAGATGGTGACACAATAAAAATTGGTGATTTAGAATTAAAAATAATTCATACACCAGGACATACTGAAGGAAGTATTTCTTTATACAGTAACGGATTTATTTTTACTGGCGACACTCTTTTTTATGACTCTATTGGTCGTACCGATTTTCCTGGTGGTAATGAAAAAAAACTTTTTGCATCATTAAAAAAATTAAGCAGGATAATAAAGGATGACCAGATAGTTTATCCTGGTCATGGAGAATTTGGTTATTTTTGTGAAATTAAAAAAAATAATTCTTTTTTAAATGTTATTTAAGGAGGAAATATGCCAAAAATTAGAGTAGCAATTATTGGTGTTGGTAATTGTGCTTCCAGTTTGGTTCAAGGAGTATATTACTATAAAAATGCTAAAGAAGGAGATTTCATACCGGGAATAATGCATGTAAATCTTGGTGGTTATCATATTTCTGATATTGAATTTACTGTCGGAATTGATATTGACAAAAGGAAAGTAGGAAAGGATTTAGCCCAAGCGATTTTTACCTATCCTAATAATACTTATAAATTTTGCGATGTCCCAAAGTTAAATGTAAAAGTAGTTCGCGGTATGACTCATGATGGTTTAGGATATTATCTTTCTCAAATTATTGAGAAAGCACCTGGACCGACTGCTGATATTGTGAGAATCTTAAGAGAAACCAAAACTGATGTAGTAATAAATTTTCTACCGGTAGGAAGTGAAGAGGCAACAAAATGGTATGTGGAACAGACATTAAAAGCAAAGTTTGCTTTTGTTAATTGTATTCCGGTATTTATTGCTTCGGAAAAATACTGGCAGAATCGTTTTAAGGAAGCAAAATTACCAGTTATTGGTGATGATATTAAATCCCAAGTAGGAGCAACTATTGTCCATCGGGTTTTATCCAACCTTTTTATTGAAAGAGGAGTGAAAATTGAAAGAACAAGTCAATTAAATGTTGGTGGTAACACTGATTTCCTAAATATGTTAGAACGTTCCCGATTACAGTCTAAAAAGATTTCTAAAACCAGAGCAGTAACTTCTTTAATACCCTATGATATTGGTGAAGAGAATGTTTATATCGGACCTTCTGATTATGTTGCTTGGTTAAAAGATAGAAAATGGGCTTATATTCGAATTGAAGGAAGAACTTTTGGTGATGTGCCTTTAAATTTAGAACTAAAATTAGAAGTTTGGGATTCGCCGAATTCTGCCGGAGTAGTAATTGATGCTATTCGTTGTGCAAAATTAGCATTAGATAATAATCTGAGTGGTGCAATAATTGAGCCTTCTTGTTACTTTATGAAAACACCACCAAAACAGATACCCGACCATATTGCCCGTGAAAAATTAGAGCAATTTATTAAAAAATACGGCTTAAAATCTAAGAAATAAAATTGTCCGGTATTTTAATAACTTTTGAAGGAATTGAAAGATGTGGCAAAACAATCCAGGCAAAATTACTTTATGAATATCTAAAGGAAAAAGGAATTCCGTGTATATTAGTTCACGAACCAGGAGGAACAAAGATTGGGGAAGAAATCAGAAATATTCTTCTTGATGAAAAAAATATTAAAATGAGTCCGAAAACGGAATTATTTTTATACTTAGCTGCTCGTGCCCAATTGTTAGAAGAAGTTATTTTACCTTCTCTAAAAGAAGGAAAAGTAGTAATTTGTGACCGGTTTAGCGATTCCACATTAGCCTATCAAGGCGGTGGTCGGAATTTAAGCTTAGAAAAAATAAGTCAGATTAATAAATATGCGACTGATAAATTAAAACCACACCTTACTATCCTTATTGATATACCTGTTTCAATAAGTCAAGAGAGAATTGGAAAAGAAAAAAAGGACCGCTTAGAAAAAGAAGATGAAAAATTTCATAAAAGGGTAAGAGATACTTATCTTTTTTTAGCAAAAAGAGCTCCAAAAAGAATAAAAATTTTTGAAGGAAATAAAAGTATTGAAGATTTACATTTAGAGATTAGAACAGAAGTAATAAAATTTTTAACCAAAAAGGGAGTGATATGAGTAAAAATAAAAGAATTATTATTATCTTAACAATTTTTGCCAGCGCTTTTATATTCTCTTATTTAGGGACAAATCTTTGGGCGCAAAGGCAAAACATCTTCCAATCTCTTCAAACTTTTTCTAAAATTCTTGATATTATCCTTAGAGATTATGTAGAAGAAACAAATACTGAAGATTTAATAAAATCAGCAATTGACGGAATGTTAAACTCTTTAGATCCTTATACTCAATATTTAACCGAAGAGGAATACAAAGATTTAAGAATTAAAACCGAAGCCCAATTTGGTGGAATTGGAATTCAAATTGGCATGCAAGAAAACCAATTAACAGTAATTTCACCTATCGAAGGAACTCCGGCTTATCGGGCAGGAATAATTGCCGGTGATAAAATAATTAAAATTGATGATGTCTCAACCGAAGGAATCTCTTTGGAAGAAGCAGTTAAAAAATTAAGGGGCGAACCAGGAACGAAAGTGAAAGTAACAATAAAAAGAGAAGGAGTAGAAGAAGAACTTAATTTTATTTTAACAAGAGAAATTATTAAGATCCATGCAATCCCTTATGCCGGCAAAATTGAGGAGGAGATTGGCTATATTCGTTTAGCTGATTTTTCTGCTTTAGCCGAGGAAGAATTAAAAAATACTTTGGACTCTCTTTTTGATAAAGAAAAGATAAAAAAGTTGATTTTTGATTTAAGGTCAAATTCTGGTGGTTTATTACAAGAGGGAGTTAATGTAGCAAGTTTATTCTTAGAAAAAAATAATCTCGTAGTAAAAGTAAAAGGAAGAAATCCAGAAACAGAAAGAGATTTTTATGTATGGGAAGAGCCCAAATATAAAAACTATCCAATGGTTGTCCTTGTTGACCGAGGAAGTGCCTCGGCTACAGAAATTGTTACCGGTGCTTTACAAGATTATGAAAGGGCTTTGATTATTGGTGAAACTACTTTTGGCAAAGGGTCGGTTCAGAATATTCGTCCTTTAGATAATAATACCGCCCTTAAAATTACTACTGCCTATTGGTATACTCCCAGCGGTCGTTGTATTCATAAAAGAATTAAAAAAGATTCTTTGAAAGAAAAAGAAATTAAAAAGACTTATCGAACACTGGGTAAAATGAAAAGAGAAATTTATGGTGGTGGCGGAATTGCTCCGGATATTTATCTACCCTATCAAACTCTTTCTAAATTAATGAGCAAACTGCGTCAAGAAAATGTTTTCTTCAAATTTGCTGTAAAGTATTACTCCGAACATAAAGAATTAAAATTACCAATTATCATTACTAAAGATTTCATTGAGAAAGAATTTATCCCTTATTTAAAAGAAAAGAAAATTGAATTTAATGAAGAAGAAATATGGAAAAACGAAGAAGAAATAAAAAGAGATTTATCTGTTGAGATTGCTGAAAAGATTGGTGGGCTTAAAGCAAGATATGAAACCATTCTTAAATTTGATCCTCATATAAAGAAAGCTGTTGAGTTGTTAAAAAAAGCCTCTTCTCAAGAAGAACTTTTTAAAATTAGTTTAAGATAAATAATTTTTCTTCACATAATCTATCGCTTCTTTTTTATTTCTAATTTTTCCTTCTAAATATAAATCTTCTATTTCTTGAAGAATTTTTTTAAAGATTGGACCCGGCTTTAATCCTAAATCAATCAGGTCATATCCGGTAATTAATCTTATCTTCTTTTTTTCTTCTTCTTCCTTTCTTTTTAATTTAATCATTCTTATTATTGCTTTTTCTAAATGTTTAGTATAACCAGCAGTAGCATAACCGTCGGCATAAGTAAGAATCATCAAGCCAAAGGCATAATTTTCTAAATCCCGAAAAAACCTTCTTATTGCCCGGTCTGTTAAAACCGGTGCTGTAGCTAAAAGATGAAGACGCATATGATAAAATATTAATTTAGTAATATGTTGAATATCATTATTAGATAGTTTCAAATCTTTTAAAATCCTTTTCATAATTTTTGAGCCAACTGTTTCGTGCCCATAAAAATGTATTTCACCCTTTTCACTATTTTTTATTGTTAAGGGTTTAGCAACATCATGAAACAACCCCGCCAATTTTAAATTCTCTTTACTATGAGATATGGAAAAATATTCTTCCCATTCTTTTTGAAACTGACCGAAAAATTCTTTGGTCCTAATAATTTCCTCAATTTTTTTATAAGTCTTCAAAGAATGGTCTACTAAATATTTTTCTTCAAAAAAAGAATGATCTAAAGGGAAAATTTGTGTTAAAAACTTTATATCATAAAGCTTCTTAATATAGGAATAACTTTTATCGGTTGCTAAAATTCGAAAAAATTCGTAACTTATTCTTTCCTTTGCCACATTAACTAGGGAAATTTTTTTACCAATTTCAAAGATTTTTTTGTCAATCTTGAAATTTAACTCACAGGCAAATCTTATTGCTCTTAATATCCTTAAGGGATCTTGATAAAGTACAAAATCATTGGTTAAATGAATTTTTTTATTTTTTAAATCTTTTATTCCATTAAAAGGGTCAATTAATTTATTCTCCTTAAAAGAAAAAGCAATAGCATTTATGGTAAAATCTCTTTCCGAAAGGTCGTCACTAATTGTTTTTTTGTTAAGACCTTTAAAATCAAAAATAGTTTTATAAGCCACTACTCTTGCCTCATCATCTTTTTCCGATAAAATAATAAATTTACCTTTTATTTTTTCGCCAAAAATTTTTGCCCCTTTTATCCCACTACCATAAACCACAAAATCAAAATCCACAGGTTCTTTACTTAAAATTATATCTCGAATTGTTCCACCTACTAAATAAAAATCATTTTTTTTGTAAATTTGAGAAAGAATTTCTACCCCTTTCTTCAAAATTGGTTGTTTTTTTATATAATCAATTATTTTTTTAAGTTCTACCATACCAACAAATCAAAGGCGATAATTTAGGTTTTTCTTCTCTTATCAAAATTACTTCTTTCAATCTTCTTTTTACTTCTTTTAACTTCTCTTTATCATTTGCATGAATTTCTAATATTGGTGTTCCCTTCTCCACTTTTTCACCAAGTTTTTTAGTGAAAATAAAACCAACGGAATAATCAATTTCTTCACCCATTTTTGTCCGTCCACCACCTAAAAAGTTACAAAGAAACCCAATTTTTTTAGTATCAATATAAAAAATATAACTGTTTTGTGGAGCAAGATAATATTCTTGGTATTTTGCTTTTGGTAATAAATTATAATTCTCAATTATTGCGTCTTCTCCACCCTGATTTTTTATCATCTCTTGAAACTTTCTTAAAGCCTTTCCCTCTTTAATTACTTTATTTATCAACCCTTCTGCTTCTTCTTTATTTTTTGCAAATTTAGTTCTTATAAGAAATTCTTTTGTAAAAGTAAATACAATCTCCTTCAAATCAATCGGTTGGTTTCCCTTTAAAAATTCAATGGCTTCTATTATTTCTAAACTATTTCCTATGGCTTTGCCTAACGGCTGATTCATATCAGTAATAAAAACACTTATTTTCTTTTTTAATAATTTTCCAAT
>JBDRVL010000009.1:0-14918 GCA_039801845.1 Caldifarciminota bacterium
ATTGGTAAAAATAATATCATCGTTGCGATTTGTGACCAAGGGATAGATTATTATCATCCGGATTTAAGGGACAATTTTTCTTTTGATTTAATTGGCTATGATTTTGTTGATGATGATAGTAATCCTTATCCGGATAATGAGAACGAATATCATGGAACCCATGTCGCAGGGATAGTTGCTGGTGTTACAAATAATTATATTGGTATAAGTGGTTGGGCACAGGTTCGGCTATTAGCCATTAGGGTTTTAGACGAGAATGGTGAAGGAAGCGATTTTGATGTGGCAGAAGGAATAAGATGGGCAACAGATAATGGAGCAAAAATTATAAATTTAAGTTTGGGAGCAAGTAATTATTCTTCGGTATTAAAAGAGGCAGTGGAATATGCCTATAAAAAGGGAGTATTATTAATTGGTGCAAGTGGAAATAACGGGACAGCAAATATTCTTTATCCAGCAAGATTTAAAGAAGTTATTGCCTGTGGTGCATTAGATAAAAATAGTAGTTTAGCCAATTTTAGCAATTATGGAAAGGAACAAGAATTGGTTGCTTGTGGTGTAGAAATTCTATCAACAATCCCAAATAATCAATATTCTTTATTAGACGGAACTTCTATGGCTGCGCCACAGGTTAGTGGTGTTGCTTCTTTAATCCTATCTTCTTTTCCTTATCTTAATAATTATCAATTAAGGGCAATTTTAGATGTGGGAACAATTGATTTAGGAGAGAAAAATTGGGATAGATATTATGGTTTTGGCTTTTTAAATGCTTATTATACCTACCTAATTGCCCAAGAATATCTCTATCGCGAATATAGTAAAAAGATAGAAAAAAATAAAAAGAATTATCTAAAAGAAGAGTTTTATAATGTTTTGGGAAATAAGATAAAAGATAGAAAGAGAAAGATGGTTTATTTTTTAAGAAAAGGAAATCTTTTCCAAAAAAGGATAGATTTTTGACACAACCATCTTTTTTGATATAATTTATTGAAATGGCAAAGGATTATCCAAATGGTCTTTGGCTAAAATGTGATAGTTGTGGTGAGATTCTTTATAAAAAGACAATAGAAAAAAATTTCTTTATCTGCTCTAAATGTAATTATCATTTTCGCATTAACCATAAAAAATATATTGAATATCTTTTAGATAATGGAAAATTAGAAGAATACGACAGCGATTTAGAAACTATTGACCCTCTAAATTTTCCCCAATATAAAGAGAAGCTAACAGAAACCCAAAAAACCTTAGGAATAAAAGATGCCTATGTTTATGGTTTAGGAAATATTGATAATATAAAAGTAGTTTTTGGTGCAATGGATTTTGGTTTTATTGGCGGTAGTATGGGAACAGTAGTCGGTGAAAAAGTTGCTCGTTCTTTTCGGTTAGCAACCCAATTAAATGTGCCAATAATTATTGTTTGCACTTCAGGTGGCGCAAGAATGCAAGAAGGGATTTTCTCTTTGATGCAGGTAGCAAAAACCTCTTTGGAAGTGGGGCTTGCTGATCGAAAAGGAATTCCTTATATTAGTATTCTTACCAATCCTTGTTATGCAGGTGTGATGGCTTCTTTTGCCTCTTTAGGTGATATAATAATTGCTGAACCGGGAGCAATGCTTGGTTTTACCGGACCAAGAGTGATTGAAGAAACAATCAAACAAAGACTGCCGGAAGGCTTCCAAAAAGCCGAATTTCTTTTGACCCACGGATTTGTTGATTTGGTAGTACCCCGCTGGGATTTAAGAAGAACCTTAATAAGAATTCTTAATATTATATGGAAAAAATAATTATTCTATTAATCTTTTTAAACTCTCCTAATTTGAAATTTAATCATCAAATAAGAGGAGATAGTTTAGAGAAAAAAATTTATAAAGATAACTGGTTTGGTGAAGATAAATTTTTTCATTTCTCAGTAAGTTTTTTATTGGTCGGTTCTTCTTATCATTTATTAAAATGTCGATTAGAAAAAGATAAAAAATCTTCTGTCTGTTTTTCATTAACGAGTACCCTTCTTATCGGAATTGGTAAAGAAATTTATGATAGAAAAATAAAAAAAGAATTTTTTAGTTACAAAGATCTTCTTTATGATGTAATCGGAATCTTTTGTGGCTATTTTCTTTTTATATACTAATTATGTTAAAACCTAATAATTTGGTTCTTTTATATCATAGTGAAAATGCTAAATATTTAATTACCCTACCCGAAAGCGGTGAATTACAGACGCATAAAGGAATTATTAAATTAGATGAAATTTTCCAAAAAGATTATGGCGACGAGATTCTTACCCACAAGGGAGAGAAATTTTATATTTTAAAACCAACAGTTGCTGATATTGGGATGAAAGTGAAAAGGATGACTACTATCATCTATCCAAAAGATGCTGGAATTATTTTATTAAAAACCAATATTTTCCCGGGAGCAAAAGTTGTGGAAGTGGGAACTGGTAGCGGAGCCTTTACTATTGTTTTGGCTAATTTTGTGCGTCCTAACGGTATTGTCTATTCTTATGAAATACGAGAAGATTTTTTAGAAAATGCCAAAGAGAATGTAAAAAAAGCTGGATTAGAAAATAATGTAGTTTTCTATCTTCGGGATGTAGCAAAAGATGGATTTTTACAAGAGGATAATAGTGTTGATAGCGTTTATATTGATTTACCAGAACCTTGGGAGGTTGTAAAGGAAGCCCATCGGATTTTAAAAGGTGGTAATTCCTTAATTTCTTTAAATCCTAATGTAGAACAAATCCAGAAAACTTTTCGAACCTTAGAATTAATTGGCTTTACCCGAATAAAAGTTTACGAGATATTAGAAAGAGAAATTTTAGTAAGATATTCCGGAACAAGACCAAAAGAGTTCTCTATAACCCATACCGCCTATCTTCTTTTTGCCAATAAAGTAAATAAAAAATGATAAAAGTCTTATTCTTTATATTATTTCTTTTCTTATGTAGCCAACCAACAAAGGATACAAAAATCCGAGCCATCTCTTTATCACCGGCAGTAACTGAAATTATCTTTGCCTTAAATTGTGAAAATTATCTTGTCGGCAATACTATTTATTGTGATTATCCGGAAAAGGCAAAAGAGATATATAAAGTTGGTGATATGATAAATCCTTCCATAGAAAAGATTGTGAAATTAAAACCAACAATTGTCTTTTTAACCTATCCCTTACAGAAAAATATTGATGAGAAATTAAAAGCATTAAATATTAAAACCTTTAACTCCTCACCCCAATCTTTAAATGAAATGTTTGAGGAGATTATTAAGATTGGTGAAATTTTTAATAAAAAAGAAAAAGCAGAAAAATTGGTAGATTCTTTAAGAGAAGAATTGAATAAAATAAAGAAACTTAAGAATAGATTAAAAGTTTATATTGAAATCAATGCCAATCCACCAATTACGATTGGCAAAAATTCCTTTCTAAATGATTTATTAGAATTAATCGGATTAGAAAATATTTTTGCTGATAAATTAATCCCTTATCCAACAGTAAAGCATGAAGAGATTATTTTAAAAAATCCTGATTACATTATCATTTTACATCCGGAAAGCAAAGCAAAAGATTTCTCTTTAAGATTTGGCTACGAAAAGATAAAGGCAGTAAAATCTGGAAAGATTATTGATAATTTAGACCCTAATTATTTTTTAAGAAATTCGCCAAGAGTAATTGAAGGAATAAAAATTTTAAGCAGGCTTTTAAATAATGAAGAGAAGAGAAATTAAAATATTCTTTATTTTCTTTCTTCTTATTTTATTAATCCTCTTTTCTTTATTTTTTGGTATTAATGGTTTTTCTCTTGATAAGACAATTATTTTAAAAATAAGATTACCAAGGGTAATTTTGGGTTTTTTGGCGGGTGGTAGTTTAGCATTTGCTGGTGCTGTTTTACAAGGATTATTAGAAAATCCCTTATGCGACCCTTACATTTTAGGAATTGCCAGTGGCGCAGCTTTTGGTGTTGGTTTAGGTTATTTAACTAAAAAATTGAGTTATTTTCTTTCACCAATTTTTGCTTTCTTGGGCTCCCTTGTTGCTATCTTTTTTGTCTATAATTTGGCATTCTATAAAGGAAAGACAAATAAGATTGCCCTTATTTTAGCAGGAGTAATCATTAGTTTTCTATTCTCTTCTATCACAATGCTTTTTATGGTATTTTCCCAACGTCCATTAAATGAGATTATCTATTTAATAATGGGGAATTTGGCAATTGTCTTTAACAAATTTAGTTTGACTATTTTTATCCTTATGAATCTTATTTCCATAATTTTTCTTATTATTATTTATGGTAAAGCCTTTGAACTGAACTGCTTCAGTTTAGGTACCGAAGTTGCTGAAAGTTTAGGAATAAATTATCAAAAATCAATAAAACTTCTTTTCTTTTTAACCTCTTTTTTGGTTGCTACTCAGGTTGCCTTTGCTGGTGCCATCAGTTTTGTTGGTTTAATCATTCCCCATTTAACAAGATTTCTTTTTGGTGCCAATTATAAAGATGTTCTTCCTTTTTCATTTATTTTAGGTGCGATTGTAGTAATAATTGCTGATTTAATTGCCCGAACCATTACTCCTGTGGAATTACCAATAAGTATGATAACAACCTTCTTTGGTGCACCCTTTTTTCTTTATTTATTAAGGAAAAATTTATAATGCCAATATTCGCTTATGAAATAAAAAATCTCTATTTTCAATATAAAAAAGAAGAAAGCCTTTTTGAAGGATTGTCAATTAAGATAAAAGAAAAAGAATGGTTTAGTATAATCGGACCAAATGGTAGCGGAAAGACGACTTTGTTAAAGCTAATGGCTGGTCTTTTAAGACCCCAAAAAGGAACAATAATTCTTTTTAATAATAACCTTTTTTCTTTAACTCCCAAAGAAAGAGCAAGATTTATTGGTTATTTTCCCCAAGAAAGTTTTTTTATCTTTGATTACACAGTAAAGGAAATTGTTTTAATGGGTAGAAATCCATATATTAAATGGCTTTCGGGTATTAGCAAAAGAGATATAGAAATTGCCGAAAGAGCAATGGAGTTGACTGAGACCATAAAGTTTAAAGATAAAAAAATAAGTGAATTATCTTCCGGCGAAAGAAAAAGAGTTATATTAGCAAGAACCCTCGCCCAAGAACCAAAAATCTTGCTCTTAGATGAGTTTACAACCCATTTGGATATTTCTTATCAACTGGAATTTATTAATCTTTTAAAGAGATTAAAAGAAGCAAAAGATTTAACAATTGTTTTTTTAACCCATGATTTAAATTTGGCAAGTATTTCCTCAGACCGAATATTACTGATTGATAAAGGAAAATATGTTGCTTGCGATTTGCCCGAAAAAATTTTAAAAGAAGAATTGATTGAAAAAGTGTATAAAGTAAAACCAATTATTAAGACCCATCCTTTAACTAATAAACCCTTAGTAATTTTTTAATTATGAGAAAAGAGAAAGTATTGCCAAAGAAGACTAAAAAAATAAGTTTAGAATATATATTTTTTTTAATAGCAATTTTTCTTACCGGTTATCTTTTTTTGGCACCTGGTCATCCTACGACCGGCGATACCTGGCCCCATTTAGTAAGACAAAAAATTATTTATCAATCAATAAAAGAAAATTTTTCACCTTTTTTTACATTTTATTTCTATTCCGGTTATCCCCATCTTCAATTTTATAGTCCCCTTTTCTTTTTTATCACTGGTCTATTTACTTTATTAACTTTTGGCAATTTAATCCTCAGTTTAAAGATAGTAGTATTTATTCTTCATATCCTTTCTGGTTTAGCAATCTTTTATTATCTTAAAAAGGAAACAAAAAATCTTTTTTTAGCCATTTTGGGGGCTCTTGCTTATTTGGCAGTACCTTGGCGAGTCTTATATATTGCCTCTTTTGGTAATTATCCTCTCTCTTTAATCTATCTCCTTTTACCTTTAATTTTTCTTTATTTAGATAAAAGTTTTTTAGAAAATAATACTAAAAGTGTCTTTCTTTTTGGTTTCTTCATCTCTTTAATCTTCCTTTCCCATATTTTTTATGCTGTTTATTCTTTAATTTTTATTCTCCTCTATTTCTTTTTAAAAAGATATAAACTCTCTTTTAAAATCATCTTTGCTTTTTTGATTTTCTTTTCTATTTCTTTATTTTTTATTTTGCCTTTTCTTTTAGAATATCGAAATTATTTATATCCTCAACCACAACTAAATTTACCGCCACCCAATCCATTAGTTCTTTTAGGTTTAAAACAAGAAATTGGCGGGTATACCGGAACCTATTTCGGAATAAGTATCTTTCTTATTTCAATTATCGGAATAATCGGCTTGGGAATAAGCCATTGGAAAAGTATTTTATGGTTAATTTCTTTATTATTAACTTTTTTATTGCCCTTTTTTGAAAAATATACCGAATCTTTATCTGCTGGTTTGCCACCCCAACGATTCTTAGTTTATCTTATTTTCTTTTCTGCCCTTTTAATTCCTAATGGTTTTGAATACTTACAAAGAAAGTTAAAATTACCAGAAAAGACTTTGTTCTATTTTTTATCAATATTAGTATTAATTGATTGTCTGCCTTCAACAATCAGATTACGTTATGCGGAAAAAGAAAATTTTTTAGCAGTAAGAGAAGAAATTTATGAGTTGCTTTCTTATAAAAAAGTATTTAAAGTTTTGGATATTGATATTCCCGATGATAAAATTGATAATTTCCGGAGGCTTTGCCGTTATCCTGCCTGTAATTTTCTTTATGGGAATCTGCCTTCTCCTTTAGGACCTCCTTTTCACCAATTTGCTCCCAAAAATATGTTTTATACCTATCCCTTTGTAAATTATTTATCAAAAGAATTGACTGATACTATCTCTCGTTCTTTAAGTGAAAATTTTTTAAAAATCTCTTCCCTTTTAGGCATTACCCACATAATAACTCTTCCTACTTTATTAGGTGCTGGTGAAGAAGAGACTTATGTTTTGCTTAAAACCGGTATTGAATGGGACGACCGATTTTTAATCAGTGGTGCCCAACCACCCTTGGTTTACGGAGAAACTAAATCGCCAATAATTTTAATAAGTAATATAAAAAGACCAATGAAAAGGGGGAAACTTATAAAAGAGGGAACTCTATTTATTGCTTCTGATTGGCAAGATTTTTTGAAAGAAATAGAAATTGATTACGAAAAAGGAGAAATAAATTTTATTCCGGGATTAGAAAAGGATAATTACGACAGCCTTCCATTCAAATCTGATTTAAAAATTTATGATTATTCTCTTAAACATAATGAAATCCAAATTGAATATGAATTAACCAACCAAAGTTATCTAAGATTACCAATTAGTTATTATCCCTACTTAAAAGTTTATCTTGATAATAACCAAATTCCCTTTTATGAAACAAAAGACCATTTTATCTATCTAAAATCAGAAAAAGGAAGACATATCTTGAAAGTTATATTTCAACAACCACCGTTAAGAAAATATACTTTGATTTTTTCTTTGATAAGTTTTATAATATTTATCTTTTTAATAATTTTTAAAAAATGAAAAAGTATTATTTTTTGATAATTCTTTTATATCTCTTGCCGATCTTTTTCTTAACCTATTTTCCTTTTGTCGACCTGCCTCAACATCTCCATTTTGCCTATGTTCTAAAAAATTTTTCTAATTATGCACCCTATTTTGAAAAAAGGTTATTTCCGATGCATAATACCTTTCACCTTTTTTTTAACACTTTTCTATCAAAATTTTTACCTTTAGATATTACTAACCGAATTTATATTGCCTTAATTATCCTTTTAACTTTCTTTTCTTTTTACTACTTTTTAAAAGTTATCAATGGTGAAAAAGTCTTCTCCCTTTTAAGTTTGTTAATTGCTTATAATTATAATCTATTTTGGGGATTTATGGGAATTGCCTTTGCCCTTCCTTTAATTATTTTTCTTTTCGCTTTAACAATAAATTTATTAAAAGGAAACAAGAAAGAGAATTTAATCGTTATTTTACTTACTATTCTTTTTATAATTATTTTCCTTTGCCATTCCTTAACTTTTATCTATTCTTTTCTTAGTTATTTAGTAATTCTTTTTTTAGATAGGAAATCTTTTCGGCTTAAATATCTTTTACCGCCATTAATTACCCTAATATTTTTCTTTATACCTTGGCAGGCACAACAATTCCAAAAAGAAGGAAGCGAACTTATTGCCCAATTTAAAGAGAATATCTCTTTAAAAGCAATTTATCAAAATCTCTTAGACTTCTGGGAAAGATTGGGAATAAAAAGTGATAATCTAATAATTTTTATCTTTAAAGCAGTAACTTTATCAACAATATTTCTCTTAATTGCTACACCTAATCTCTTGAAAGAGAACAAAATATTATTAACATCTTTTTTTATTACCCTGATTTTTTATTTCTTTTTTCCTGGAAGTTATACAGAAGCAGTATTTTTAAATGAGCGATTTGCTCCCTTAATTTTTCTTTTCTTAATTGCCTATTTAAGTTTAAAAATCAAAAAAGAAATCTTAAAATATCTAATTTTGGCAATATTAATAATCAATATATTTGATTTAAATATTAGATTTTTCTTGTTTGAAAAATATAGCAGGGAGTTTAAAAGAATTGTAAATAAATTAGAACCTAATAAAAAGGTGGCGGGAATTTTTTATGAGAGAAGACCTAAACCGGATTTATTTGGTTATGATGTCTTTCTCCATTTTCCTTGTTATTACCAATTAGAAAAAGGTGGGTTTGTTGGTTTTTCTTTTGCTTATATCCGTTATTCGCCATTAATATTTAAAGAAGATTATCCATTAGAAAGAATTGATGAATGGTTTCCTTATCGCTCCCTTTTTCCGGATCGTTATAAAGATTATGACTATCTTTTTGTTACTGGCGAAGCAAGATTAAGTGATGAGCAATATTTTAGAAAAATGGTTTTAATTGATAGCCTTTCATTCTTTCGAGTGTATGCTACCAAAGAATAATTCTTTGATTTTTAGTAAAATATCTTGTAATTCTCTATCTTCTTCTAAATAAGGAATATTTTCTTCAATAATTTTTATAATCTTTGTTTTTTTCTTAAAATTAAGTTCTATTAGCCTTAAAGCCTGACTGAGACATAAAATTTCTATTGCTAAAATTGTTTTGGTATTCTCAATAATTTTTTCTAATTTTAATAGGCTATTCATTCCCATACTAACAATATCTTCTTGATTTGCCGAAGTGGGCAAAGAAGTTATTGAAGCTGGATAAGAAAGGGTTTTATTTTCACCAGCCAAGGCAGTAGACACAATTTGTGCCATCATTAAACCGGAATTTATTCCTGGTTCTTTTATCAAAAATATTGGTAATTCCGGATGTTTTCCCGAAGTTAAGTAGAAAATCTTTCTCTCGGATAAGAGAGAAAGTAAAGTTATTGAAATACTTAACAAATCGGCAGCTAATGCCAAACTTGTTCCCATAAAATTTCCGCCACTAAAAATTTCATTATCAATAATTACCGGATTATCAGTTATTGAATTGATTTCAATCTCTAATGTTCTTTTAGCAAATTCAATTGCCTCACCAACTGAACCAAAAATCTGCGGTTGACATCTTATTGAATAAGGGTCCTGTAAAGAACTTTCTTTAAAATCACAAAGATTTAAATAATTATAAATAATTTGGGCAGTACCAATCTGATAGGAATAAGGCTTTAATTTATGTAATCTTAAATCAAACTCTTTTTTATTACCTTTGATAACCAAGGTTGTTAGACCACAAATCTCTTTTGCTAAATTAAAGATATTTTCAATATCAACCAAAAGATAACTTAAAAAGGCAGACATCATCTCCGTACCATTAATCAAAGATAAACCTTCTTTTACATCTAAGATAAAGGGCTTTATCCTTTCTTTTTTAAATACCTTTTCTGTTGCTAACACTTCATCATTATAAAATACCTTTCCTTTTCCCAAAAGGACTAAGGCGATTTGTGCCAATGGTGATAAATCACCGGATGCACCGACTGAACCTTTCTTTTGGACACAAGGGATAATATCTTTATTTATTAGATTTAATAAAGCATCAATCAAATCTATTCTTACTCCGGAATATCCCTTACTAAGCATATTTGCCCTTAAAAAGATTGCCAAACGGACAATATCTTTATCAAAATATTCACCTTCGCCTAATGCGTGAGAGACAATTAAGTTATATTGTAATTTTTTTATATCTTCATTAGAGACCTTCTTATTTACTAAAGCACCAAAACCAGTATTAACTCCATAAATTAAATCTCCTTTTTCAATTATCTCTTTTAAAATATTGTGTGCCTTTAAAATTCTCTTCTTTGCCTTCTCTTTAACTTTGACAATACTTTTTGATAATAGAAACTTTTTAATAAAATCTAAATTTAAATTTTCAACAGGTATTTTAATAATCATCTTCGCAAAGAAAGTTTATTTTGGGATTATTAATATGATTTACTGTCTCTTTTAATGCCTCTTCCATTCGCAAAATATTCTCTTTGGTTAAATATTTAATTTTTCCTTCTTTATAAAGTTTTAAAAATTTCTTTATTGGTAAAATCTTAAATTTGTATTTTTCTCCTTCTTTGTATTTCGCTATCCAACAAGGAATATAACTTATTTCTTTTAAGAATACTTTATTATCTCTTTTATCAATAATATATTTAAGCATAATGCCAGTATCGGTATATCTTTTTCTTTGGCCACAGAAGAAGTTACCTAAAGAATAGGCAACAAATACTTTTTTATTATCAATTTCAACCAATTCTACTGGTTGAATAACATGGGGATGAGAGCCAATTATCATATCAGCACCAAATTTAATAACCTCTCTTACAATCCTTTTCTGTTCTTTGTTGGGATACCTCTCATATTCATTACCAAAATGTAAAGCAACAATTACAAAATCACTTATTCTTTTTGCCTTTTCAACATCCCTTTTTATCTTTTCTAAATCAATTAAATTAACCATCCAAGGTTTGGGAATTGGTATTCCATTTGTGCCATAGGTATAACTTAAAAAAGATATTCTAATATTATCCTTTTCAAAAACATAAATATTCTTACTCTCTTCTTCGTTATCATAGGCACCGATTTGTATTAAATTATATTTCTTTAAAATATGAGTAGTTGTTTTTAAACCTTTTTCTCCATAATCCAAAGTATGATTTGTTCGAAAAGTTATTTTAAAACCAACTTTTTCTAAAACTTCTGCTAGATTTTTCGGTGTTTTAAAACAGGGATAACCAGTATAAGGTCCCACTGTATCTAACACACCACCAAACCAACAAGTAACAATATCTGCCTTCTTTAAATAAGACTCAACCTCTTCAAAACAGGGATAAAAATTATATGTTTTATTTTCCTTTTGATAAACACTTTTTAATACCGATTCATGAATAAATATATCTCCAACAGAAATAATTTCTATTTTGTTTAAAAATAAGATTATTAGTAAGAAATTCAATTATTCGCTAACTTCGCCTTCTAAACTTCCCTTTGCCCTTAAATATAATATCAACCCGTTAGAAAAATCTTTACTTAAAATATGGAGATTTTCCAAAAGAAATAAAGCACTTTTATAATCTTTCTGCTCAAAATATTTCAAGGCATCCGCATAATACCCTTTTGTCTTCTCTTCAACCTTGGGCAAGGTATTAGTCAATTCTTTTTCTAAATAAGTTTCAATACCTCTTTTCAATTCCGAAAGATAATCATTTAACTTATTGATATTGATACTCACTTCGCTTAATGCCTTTCTTTGTGCCTCTTCTTTAGAATTGCTAACACCTTTTCCTTCGGAAGAGGATATTTTACCAATAATATTTCCCTTTTTATCTTTTAAATAGATAATATAATATGCCTTTATTGTCCAAAGCGGTCCGCCTAACGACGCCAATTTACTTGCTGTCTCATAAGAAGGTGTGCCGATAATTTGGGCAAAATATCTCTCATTATCAATAATAAAATTATTGCCTTCTAAGATTGATTTAATCTTCTCATAATAATCGGAAGAAACCCTTACCCGATAGATCTCTTTATTCTCTTTTAATAGGTTAATAAGATTTTCCTTTTCATAAATCTTTGCCAAATTTTCATTAAGCATTTTTAAAAGTCTTTCTGATTGAATTCCTCCAAGGATATAATACTTTTTCTCTCTCTTATTCTCATATTTATCCCGGACCTCAAAGTATTCACTTGCCTTATCAAGAACATTCTTGATCTCTTTCACTACCAAATCTTTAAGAATAAAATCAAACTCAGTCTTAATTGGTGGATTAAGTCGGCTCAAATATTCGCTTGTTAAATTATAAATTAAAGCATTTAACTCTTCCTTACATTTTGCTTCGGCATCATTAAGGGAAGTTTGCGAGACCGAAACAGTTGTAAAATAACCTTCACTACCAATTCCCAATTTCTTAGTCGGCAGTTTTATCCAATCTGGTTCTTTTATTTGAGAAGTCCTTTGGGCACAAGAAAAATCTAATCTCTCACAAAAGATAAAAAGAAGAAAAAGGAAAATAATAAGAAATACTTTCTTCATAATTACCTCCATACTAAACTTTTTAAAATATAACAAAAATATTTAAAATGTCAATTATTATCAAAATTAAAAAATTCGTGCTTAATTTTTAAAATATAGGCACCCTTTTCAATTTCTTTATTTTATTTACTTTTTGTTAATAACTATCTCTCAACCCCTTTACTATTTTCCCTTGAAATCTTAAAAATTTTGACTATATTTATTTATGTTAGTTATATTTATAGAATAGATAAATATTTTCCTAATTATATTAATAAAATGGAAAAAAATTACACAAGAAAAGAAAAAAACCTAATGGAGGGGGAAATACGGGGTAGGTCTATCCTATTGGAATATTTCTAACTTTATTAGGGGTAATAATAATATTTTTATTAGTGCGAATGACAATACCTTTATTAATGGCTTTAACAATAAGTTTATTTTTAATAATTTCGCAGGGCTTAAATAACTTTTGGATGTTAGGCTATAGAGATAAAACTCTCTGATAGAAGGATTAAAAGGAGATTTCAAACAAAATTCGAATATAATAAACAAGGCTGTTGGATAATAATCTTATATTTTATAAAAACTTTATGTATTTAAGTGTATTCCAATAAGATTTCGGTACTAAATATAAGATAACCATTATCAGGAGAGGGATAACTTATTAATGTGGCAACTATATCTTAACACATTTATTCTCCAATTATTTGACTTTTTAATTTTTCTATGTATAATATAACAAGACGGCTTAACCGTCAAATAAAAACTTAGGAGGAATTATGAAAGTAATAAAAATCTTTTGTTTATTTTTTATTTTTCTTTTCGCAAGTGAAACATCTTTTATCTCTTCTAATAATCCGATAGAAGACATTTACGGAAAAGCGCCCAAAAGTTCTCCTTTTAATGCCCGATTAACCGATGATTCCCTTTGGATAAAGGCTGATTCTTTTCCTCTACCAGCAATTGGCAGTAGTGATGCTTGGACAGGTTTAAAAGTCTATGGTGATACAGTTTACATTGTCTTAAATCAAGCTAATATGGCTTTTCAAGTACAAAAAAGAAATCGTTTAACCGGTGCCCTAATTTCTTCTTTTAATGGTAATACTACTCCTTCTTACGCAATGAGCGCAGTAAGGGTTGATGATTCAATTTTTGTTTCGGTATTTTATCCGACACCAGAACATATTGAAGTTTATTCAGCAAACGGAACTTATGTCCGCTCTTTTAATGCTCCATCAGGATTTCGTTGTCGAGGAATGGATTGGGATGGTTCAAAACTTTGGGCCTGTAATACTCAAATGTATGGAAATACTATTTACACAATGACAAAAGAAGGAACTTTATTAAGAAACTTAACAAATACTGGACCAATTACTTGCTATTGGTTTTTTGATATGACATTAGATAGAATGATTCCCAATCGATTATGGGTAAATGACCAAGAATCTCCTTTTGTTACCCGTTATATCTCTTTTGATACGATAGCAAATACCTATCAAGTAAATGCCACTTTTACCCATCCGGGAAGCCCAAGTTATTATCCCGAAGGAATTGGCTTTTATGGTCCGGAAGGTGGAAATGGTTATATTTATACAGTAGGACACGCTTCTCTTTGGGCTTGGAAGATGATGGTTCATACTTATACCGGAACATCGGATGTTGGTGTGGCAGCAATAAGAAATCCTTCAGCAATTGTTGACCCAAATTCCAGTATTACACCAATAGCAGTGATAAAAAATTTTGGTGCCCAATCTCAATCAAATATCCCTGTTTATTTTTGGATTGATTCAAGCAATGTAAGAATTTATAATCGGGATATAAACTTTCCTGGTCCGCTAAATCCTGGTGAAACTGCTCGTGTCACTTTTCCCAATTGGTTTACTGGTCCAGCAGGAATAAACTATCAAATTACTTGCTTTACTAATTTAGGTAATGATACTAATAGAGCAAATGATACTTTAAAACAAAGAACCACCGCTTTTTTAGTAAGAGATACCTTAATTGCACCTTTTGCTCAGGTTTCACCAAACATTGATGGTAATATTCAACAATCGGAATGGTATGATGCCTTAAAATGGGATATTTCCGATGTTTTAAATATGCAAGGTAGTGGTCCCCGACCTGCTGGTAGTGTCTTTCTTTATGTGAAACACGATTCTAATAATGTTTATTGGGCGCTTGACTTTGTAGCAAAAAATACAAGGGATAATTATGACCAATTTGGTTGTTATTTGGATGAAAATTATAGCCGAACTTGGGCAACTGATTCTTCCGAAGGTAATCATTGGTTTGTCTGGCTAAATCAGGATACTGTTATCTATCGTGCCTTAATTGGACCAGGAAATATTCCCAGTGCTTATTGGACAAGATGGGCAAGTGGTAATGGTATTTCTCGAGCAAGCACCGTTTCTGG
>JBDRVL010000010.1:0-14866 GCA_039801845.1 Caldifarciminota bacterium
AAGAATAATAAAATTTTTTATCTTTAATTTATTCCTTTTCCTCTTCCTTTGCCGAAGCGAATTTTTTATAATTTTCCGCAAGTTCTTTTAATCTCTCTTTTACTTTTTTGTGAACTTCCTCGGCTTTCATTCCGGTTAAAATCTCTATACCCTCATCAACATTTTTTATTGCGTAGATATGAAAAAGACCTTTTTTTACCGCTTCACAAACCTCTTCTTTAAGCATTAAATCTTCAATATTACTATAAGGAATAATTACCCCTTGCGTACCAGTCAGCCCTCTTCTTTTACAAACCTCAAAAAACCCTTCAATTTTTTCATTTACACCACCGATCGCCTGAATCTCTCCCTTTTGATTCACCGAACCAGTTACCGCAATATCTTGTCTTAAAGGAATATTGCCGATTGAAGAAAGTAAAGCAAAAAGTTCTGCCGAAGATGCTGAATCGCCTTCAACACCACCATAACTCTGCTCAAAACAGATAGAAGCACTCATAATAATTGGAAATTCTTGAGCATATTTATCTCGCAAATAGCCTTGTAAAATCAAAACACCTTTATCATGAATTTTCCCGGAAAGTTGAGCCTCCCTTTCAATATTAATCACACCTTTAGTTCCTACCGAAGTTTTCGCAGTTATTCTTGTTGGTCTGCCAAACATATACTCTCCAGTATCATAAATGGAAAGTCCATTGATTTGACCAACAATTGAATCTTTGGTATCAATTAATAATACCCCTTCATCAATCATTTCCTGAATTTTTTCTTCAATTAATTTAGCTCGATAATCTCTCATTTCTATTGCTTTTGTCACGTGTTTATCAAGAACTAATTCGGAATTATCTTTTTCTGCCCAATAACTTGCTTCTTTTAATATGTCGGTAATGATACCAAAACGGGTGGAAAGTTTATTTTTTCTACCTCCCAATCTTATTCCATATTCCACTAATTTAGCAATCGCACTTGCCGAAAAGTGTCTTAAATTTTCTTTTTCCACAATCGTCCGAACAGCATTTGCATACTCCCTTATTGTCTCTTCTTTTAAATCCATTGTCCAATCAAAATCAGCCCTAACTTTAAATATCTTTTTAAAATCTTCGTCATAGGTTGCTAGCAAAGTATATAAAAAGGCATCACCAATCATTATCACTTTTACATTAATATCTATTGGCTCGGGTTTTAAGGCTGTTACTCCAAAAAGAGAATAGGGGTCATAAGCAGTAATATCAACCTTTCTTGTTCTTAAACATCTTTTCAAGGCATACCAAGTTCCTTCCAGAAGGACATCCAAAGCATTCAAAACCAAAAATCCGCCATCCGCCTTTACCAAAGAACCGGCTTTTATTTTGGTAAAATCTGTTCGCCATTGACCTCGGGCATCCCAAACCTTTTCAATTGTTCCAAAAAGATTTTTAAAAGTTGGTGTATTTTCGAAAATGATCGGTGCTCCAACTTCTTCCGCATTATCAACCAAAAGATTTACCCGAAATTCTAAGTAGGGGTCAGCGGGCAAAATTTCTTTGATAAAAGGGAAAGGAGCTTCCTCTTCTTTTTTCTCCTTCTTAAAAATACTTAAATCTTCTAAAATTGCTTCTTCAACTTCTTTTAAATATTCATTTACCTTCTCATTTTTTAACTTTTCTTTAATTTCGTTCAATCTCTCTTCCAAAATTGGCTTAATCGTTTCTTTATCTAAAGAACTTAATTTTTCCCTTGTCTCTTTTTCTAAATTTCTAATCTCTTTAAATAAATTATTTAATTCATCAGTTAAATTTTGGGCTTTTTCTTTAATCTTTTCATAATCTTCCCGAGATATTTTCCCTTCTTCGACAGCGAAAAGCAAATCAGAAATTTTTACCGGATTTCCTTCCATCATATAAACAATCTCCGGTTTCACCATCGGCGCTGGTTGTTGCAAAACGAAACCTTCTTTCGTTACCTTCTTTTCAAATTCCAAAACCATTCGGTTACTTTTCTCCTTAAATTCATCAATAATTATCTGCCGCTTTTTTTGATAAGTATCGCTTTCCAAAACTAAAGGAATATTTCTCTTAAGATACTCAATTAATTCATCCATACTATTTTTAAATATCCTGCCCCAGCCAGGAGGTAGCACAATTAATTTAGGTTGGTCGGGATTTTTAAAATTATTTACATAACATTTATCTGGCGGTGTCTCCATTGATTTTTCTAATGTTTCTAATAGATATCTTACGGTCGTTGTTCGACCAGTACCTACTGGTCCCGTGACGAAAATATTATAGCCACTTGCTTTAATCTCCAAACCAAGTTTTAGAGCCTCAATTGCTCGTTTTTGACCAATAATATCTTGACAACATACCAAATCTTTCGTGGAAGAAAACCCTAATTTTTTTTCATCAATAATAAGCCTCAATTTTTCATAAGGGACTTTATATTTTTCCATAGAAAATTATATAAGATTTATTAAATAAAGTCAATCTAAGAAAATTAAATAGTTTAAGGATATTCTATTATTAATTCTTTTTGTTATTATCTTCTTTTGGTAAAATCATAAAGAATATTAAAAAATATGTATTCGAAAGTATACTAAACTATTTAAAAAACTTTTTCCTCTTTTGCCCTTAGACTATCTCCCAGACTATTGGGGGAACGGTAGAGAAATAGTTAAATTTAGTTTTATTAATAAAAGATGATCTTCCTATCGATAGGATATTCTATAAAGTAAGAAAGATTAATAATAAACTTCTCATTCGGTTTCAAATTTTTATAATAAGTAAAGGTTCCTAAATTCTCATCTATTACATCTGGTTTCGGTTCAATTTTTATCAATTTTACCCTTATTTCTTCTGTTTGAGAAACCGGTATCTGCTCAACTATTTTTAATTTTCTTTCTTTACCCGAATAGTTTTCAATTCTTGTCTCATAAGTAAATTCTTGCTTTTCTTTTTTATCAAAAATTCCTTCTTTTTTAGTAAAAAATTTTACTAATCTTCTTTCTACTTTTATTCTTTCGTCAATTCCAAAATTTATTACTAGTGTTTCTTGTGGCGAAAAGGTTTTTATTTTGGTTTTTCCGGTATAATTATTTTTTAAATAGGTTGCCGCCTCGCCGCTCAAAAAGACCATTTCGGAATTATTAAAAATTTTCCCTTCTAAATAGGCGTTCTTATCTTTTCTTGGATAGACAAAATATTCAAATTCGGCAGGTAAATTTAATCCTTTTAGGAAAAACTTTTTTTCTTCGCCACTTTTTAAACTTATTCTTCTTGGCAATACGTATTCTAAAGAAATTCCTGTTTCTAAAATTTTTACTTCTTCCTTCTCTTCGGCTAAAGTCGTTATCCTCTCTTTTTCCCCTTTTTCATATACTGCCTTAGGATAGCCCATAATTTCCAAATTTACATAATAAGGAGTAATTTCCGGAGTTACAGTGATTGGTAAAATTTTTGCCGTATTTAAAACAACTTTGGTATTCTCCCAATCTTCACCCGTTTTCTGATTAATTTTTACATAATAATTTAGATTCCCAAAATTTTCATTAGCTTTTATTTCATAGTAAGGAATAAAAGAAGAGGCATTAGAAATATTGTAGCTTATCTCAATTTCGTATTCTCCACTTTTTTCAGGAATGGCTTCAAAATTTACTTCTTTTTTATTTTCAACAATTGCTCGGATATCTTCCAATTCTTGTTTTAAAGCAGCCAATTGCTTGTTGGTTTCATTAAGCGAATCTTCAATTATTAAAGTTCTTCTTTTTAAATCTACTAATTTCCCTGATAAAAAATTTAATGCCTTTTCCCAGCTTTCTGGCGAAATCTTTCCTATTAATAATTCTTTGGAAATGATTTCTGGCGAAGCCAACTTTATTGATGACAAAAATTCCTCTTCTGACTTTATTACCAATTTTTCATTTTCCCAACCTTTTATTTTATCTTCCAATTCCTTTATTTTTCTTTCCAATTCTTTAACCCTTAAAGGTGGTTCTTCTAAATAGGTTTTTTTTATAAAAACTTCGCCGATTTTTAGATTCTCACTTTTAATTCGTACTGAATTATCTTCCAAAAGTCCCGAAAGGGGTCTAAAAGTTAAAATTTCTCTTTTTTCTAAAAAGACTTTGGCTTTCCGAAAAACTACCGCATAATTTGGATAAAGGATTACCGAATCAACAAAAGAATTTAGAGGAAGAGAAAATAAAAAGAATAGAAACCCCATAACAAATTATATAAAATTTAATCCTTTTTGTCAAAGTATATTTGATACCATTCTTTAAAGTTAAAATCGAAGGGAACTTTTAAATAGAAAACCTCTTCTTCTCTGCAAAGTTTAATATTAAAATAAGTGAGATTATTAGAAAGAATTTCTTTTAATGGTATTCTTATCTCTTCCTTCTTTTCTTTGGCTTTTTGTTTAAATCTTTCTATTTTTGTATCCATAATCCTTAGATAAGCAAAATTTAATTTTCCTTCTTTTGTAACTTTAACTTCTAAAATGGAATCTCGGTTTTTGGCGAAATAAAAGAAAAGAGAATCAAACTGATAAAAATCCTCTGTCGAATAATTGAGATAAAGATTTTCTTTATCACAACTAATAATAATTTTATTTCCCAAATTTGCTGAAGTTCCATCTTCCTTACCAAATTCTTCTAAAGGATAAATTTCGTTAACTTTAAGTTTTATTTCTTTTTTTATCGGTAAAATAAGGGTTAAACTATCTTTCTCTTCTTGGTAATAAATAAATAGATTAAGTTTGGGTAGAGGATAAATTTGATAAGGTTTTTTTATCTTTACAACAAATTGGTAACTTCCTTCACCTTTTCCTTCTAAAACAAAATTTCCTTTTCGTGTTTCAAAAAGATAATTTTCCGAAGAACTTTGCCAGAAAAAACTACCTTTTATCTTTTCATTTAAAGGGTTAGTAAGGTGAAGTCTTATTGTATCTTCTTCCTTTTCCTCGCTAACTGTTAACGGAGTTAATTTTATTCCCTCCTTTTTAAATCTTTCTTTGGAAATGATTTTTTCTAACATAATTTTTTCTTTTGGGAAAATCGAGCCGGGTTTAATAACGGCAATTGAGACATAGTTTTTTTCTACTTTACAGAGTAAATAATTTTGAAAAGCACCTTCTTTCTCATCAAAATAAATTTTGTATCTTGAACCAGAAGGGCCTACTTGAAAATAATGGATACTGTCATAGAAAAGATAAGCATAAAAATGGTCGTGACCGGAAAAGACATAGTTTACTTTATATTTTTTAAAAATTTGATGTAAGGGAAAATCTTTTAACCTTTTCTTTTCATATTCATAGCGCCAAAAGGGGCGATGAAAAAAAACAAACTTCCATCGGTATTTTTTATTGGCTTGTAAGTCTTCCTCTAACCAATCAATCATTTCTTGGGGCATTTCAAAACAGGAGTTATATCTTGAATTATCTAAAATTATAAAATGGGCGTTCGCATAAGAAAAAGAATAGTAATTTTTACCAATCAAAGAGAGATAAATTTTTTCTGATAATTCTGAGAAAATATCGTGATTTCCAGGAGTAAAATACCAATTTATACCTGTCTCTTTTAGCATCCTTAAGACTTTTCCCCATTCTTTTAAGATGGCTAAACTATCTTTTTTATTGCCCTCAATTAAATCACCCACATTAATACCAAAATCTGGTTTTAAAACTTTAATCTCTTCAATTATTCTTTTAAATATCTCATCTTTGGCTCCACCAGTTCTATCTCCTAAAACAATAAAGGTAAAAGAAAAAGTAAGGTGCCAAAAAATTAATAAAAGATAGAAAAATTTTTTCATAAATTAAAAAGGCGGGTGGTTTTTATTCCACCCGCCTTCTCCTTATTATTTTCAATTTTTATCTTTTACTTCCTGCTCGACCACTATGTTTTGGGTCATGCTGAAACATTGGCCAAGGAGTATTAGCTAACGGTAATCGGTTGTGACCAATTATTGCGAAAAGATATTCTTCATTAGCAACATAAACAATTCCATTATCTCCTACAACTGGTGAACTTATAAATTCAGCTTGTAATTTTTTAGCAAAAGGAGAACTAAGATTTACTGAAAAATGCTCTTCGCCATTAGGAGTGAATGGATTTATGGCATAAAGATAGCCAGCATCATTATTAACATAAAGAACTTTTTCTTCTGTTCCGGCAAGACAAGGGGTAGATTTTATATTTGGATTCTTTTGATAACTGTAAATTTTTGTTAAATTTGGTTCAAAAACTTCAATATAACCATCATCGGTTGCTACTATTACCTTTCCGTCCCAACCGATAACCGGACCACCAATAACCTCGGTAATTGTGTCACTAAAAGAAGCACTATAAGTAATTTGGCCATCAAAAGAAATTCCATAGATTTTTCCCATCACAGCCACATATACTAAATTATTACCAATTGCACCTTGACCAAGAATTGGAGCACCAAGATAGATTTCCCAAATCAAATTTCCATTAGGGTCTAATTTATAGAAATAGCCACTGTCACTATCACCGAAGTAGATATTTCCTTGGTCATCCATTATACAGGAACCGTTGATACCTCCTATTGCTTTAAATTTCCATAACACTTCTCCATTAGTTGTTGAAAGACAATAAAGAGTATCATTGTCTGAGCCAATAAATAATTTACTGCCGTCGGATGATAATACTGGCGTACCAGTAATCTCTCCCAAACCTGGTTGGGCACTATCCGGATACACCCATTTTTTTGTAAGGTTAGGATTAAAAGCATAAATCCTACCACCGGAATTTCCAATATATATCACTCCATCCGATCCAATTACTGGTGAAGAAGCAAAATCCTCTCCCGAAATCAAAGCTCTTCCTTTATATACTGAATCTCCAGTACTTGCCTTTATCGCATAAATATTTCCACTATTATCGCCAAAAATTACTAAGGTATCGCCACCATATATAGTAATTGCTGGTGAACTTACAATATCATCTTCAGCACGGAAGTAAAAAACAATATCACCTGGTCCTAATTCTTTCTTCACTTTGAACTCAATCGGCTCCGAAGTATCTGACCACACATATTTATTATCTTGAGCAACCACTTTAATCACATAAGTTCCGGTATCAGCATAACTTATTGATTCGGTTACCGCTGTGCCACTTGCTACAAAACCAGTAATTATTTCTCTACCATCTCCCCAAATAAATTTATAAAGAATACTATCGTTATCAGGATCAGTAGCCGTAGCGGTAAATTTGTAATAAGTATTTATTAGCCCATAAGAAGGTCCTTGTAAAGTAGGTCGGGAAGGTTTTTGGTTAGCAACCACTTCGATCGTTAAGGGAGAAGACCATTCAGAAGTTGCTCCTTTGGCATCCTCAGCTTGAACTTTTAAAGAATAAGTATCGGCTTCTTCAAAAGTAATAGTTATTTTCGCTGTATCACCCGATTTATAATAATTGGTAGTTTCTTTTCCTCCATCCCAAACGAAGTGATAACGGATACTGTCATTATTTGGATCAGTAGCCACGGCTTTGTATTCAACTAAAGCACCTACACCAACTTTTGTTGGTCCAAAAACCTTAGGAATTTCCGGTGGATTATTTTTCTTTTTACAGCCGATAGAAAAAAGTAAAACTAAAAAAATAAAAAAGATTGTTATTTTTTTACTCATCATAACCTCCGGTTAAGTTATTCATTATTTTAATAATAATCATTTTTTTTATAATGTCAACTACTTCATTTCTTTATATTTTATTTTGGCAAAGATAACTTTGCCAATTTGGGTTTCCATTGTGCCGATTATTTCACATTCTAATTCTTTACCAACATAGCGGGCACCGCCATCCACAACTACCTTTATTCCACCATCTAAATAACCAATCCCTTCATCGGCATCTTTTCCTTTTTTCATTATTTTCACAGTAATAATTGAACCAGGTAAAAATACTGGTTTCACGGCTGAATAGATATCATCGATTGTAATTACGGTAACTTTTCCTTCGTCATCTTTCAATGTGGGATTAGTTGTTAAAATTATACTATTATCCCTTTTGGCTAATTGATGGAGTTTTTCTTTGTTGAACTTTCCTTTTATAATTTTTAATTTTTTCCCAAAAAGGGTTTTTAATTTTTCTAAATTTTCTGAAATCACCTTTTTCCCATCATTTTCTAAAACATCTTCGCACACGACAATATTCCCATCAAAGATTTTTAATTTTAAAAAGTTCAGAATCCTTAAATCTTCTAAACTTTTAATATCAATCAAAATATTTTTTTCTTTTTTAAAAAACATAACTCACCTCCCTTGGTCAAAATTAAGAATTTCAAATACTTCCTTTAAAGAACTTACCGGAATAATTTCTAATTTATTTTCTAAAGAAATAGGGATGTTTTCCTTCGGTAAAAAAATTCTACTAAAACCAAGTCTCTGGGCTTCTTTCACCCTTTCCCTAATAAGAGAAACCGGCCTTATTTCTCCCAACAAACCGACTTCTCCTAAAAAACAAGTCAATTTTTTTATAGAGGTTTTTTTCACAGCGGAAGTAATTGCACAAATTATTCCTAAATCACCAGCATTCTCTTTAATATACAAAGAACCAGCAATATTCAAATAAATATCATACCGACCAGTATTAATATTTGCTTGAATATCTAAAACGGATAAAAGAATTGATAACCTTCTTATATCAAAACCTTGAACAATCCTTTGGGGATAAGGAAAATAAGTTGGCGTTGCTAAACATTGGATTTCAGTGACAATTATCCTTCTTCCTTCGGATAAAGGAACAAAAGCAAGTCCAAACATTTCTTCTTTTAAATGGGGAAGAAAAAGGAAAGAGGGGTTTTTCACTTCCTGTAAACCAAATTCCTGCATCTCAAAAATTCCGATTTCATTTGCTGGTCCGAAGCGATTTTTTTCGCATCGCAAAATACGATAATCAGTATTAATATCACCCTCAAAATATAAAACCACATCTACCATATGCTCTAAAACCTTCGGACCAGCAATCAATCCTTGTTTAGTTACATGGCTAATAATAATTATTGGTAAGTCCTCTCCTTTTGCTAAATTTAATAATTTTAATGTTGTTTCTCTCACCTGGCTAACGGAGCCAGCAACTGTGGGAATTGTCTTGTCTTCAATTGTTTGGATTGAATCAACAACAACAATATTTGGTTTTAAAGTATTTATTTGCGAAAGGATTTCTTCTAAATCAGAAGAAAATAAAAGATAAAATTTTTCGCAATTAACTTTCCAAAAAGAAGAAAGACGATTGTATCTTATTTTTATTTGGAAGGGATTTTCTTCACTTGAAACATAAAGCACCTTAAAACCTTTGTTCACTAATGCTAAAGAAACTTGAAGACTCAAGGTGGATTTACCTATCCCCGGTTCGCCACCAATTAAAACTAAGGAACCTTTTACTAAACCACCTCCTAACACCCGATCAAATTCTTCAATCTCCGTTTTTAATCTCTCTTCTTTTTGTTCTTTTATCTCCACCAAATTAACTAATATCCCTTTTTTCTCTTCTTTTTCTACCATACCTTTTAACTCTTTAAAAGTATTCCAACTGCCACACATTGGACATTTTCCTAACCATTTAGAACTTTCGTAACCACAATTTTCGCAAACAAAATTCATTCTGGTTCAATCTCTTCTTCAAAAGTTAAATTATCAAATCTCATATATTCGTTAATAAAAGCTAACCGAAATTGACCAGTCGGACCATTTCTTTGTTTAGCAATAATTATTCTTGCCAATCCTTTTTCCGGGCTATTTTCATTATAAAATTCATCCCGATACAAAAGGATTACTAAATCCGCATCTTGTTCAATTGCTCCCGATTCTCTTAAATCGGCTAATTGGGGGATTGGTTTTTTAGGATCTCTCCTTTCCGGACTTCTTGATAATTGAGAAAGACAAATTACCGGAATATTCAATTCCTTTGCCATTGCTTTTAAAGAACGAGAAATTTCGGAGATCACTTCTTGCCGGGTTACACTACGACTTTCTCTCACTCCCTCAATCAATTGCAAATAATCAATAACTACCAATCCTAAAGGAACTTCTGATTTTAATCTTCGTGCCTTCGCCCGAATATCCAATACTGATAAGCGTGGCGAATCATCAATAAAAAATTCTGTCTCATAAAAAAGGCCACAGACCGAAGAAATTCTCTGCCAGGCATCGCGCGAAAGAGCACCAGACCTTAATGCCCTTAAACTAATTCGTGCCTCACTGCAAATCAATCTTTGAATAAGCAGCTCTTTGGACATTTCTAAAGAGAAAAAAGCTACCGGTATCTGATTTCTTACCGCAACATTTATTGCTAAATTTAAAGCAAAAGCCGTTTTCCCCATCGAAGGACGACCAGCAATAATTATCAAATCACCATTTTGAATTCCGGAAGTCATCTCATCCAATTTATCAAATCCTGTCTCCAAACCGGTAAGAAGCTTTTTATTCTGAGAAATCTCTTCAATCTTTTTTAAAGTATCTTTTAATATACTCTTTATATTAACAAAACCTTTCCTTATCCGGGTTTCTTTAATTGAAAAAATCATTGATTCGGCTTTATCTAATAATTCATCTATCGGTAACTTATTCTCATAGGTTTCTTTAACAATTTGGGTAGCAACCTCTATCAATCTTCTCCTAATTGCTTTTTCTAAAATCAACTTTGCCCAATCTTCTACTCCGGCTGTTGTTAAAACTGAATTAACTAAATTTGCTAATTCTTCTCGACCACCAACCTCAGCTAATAAATTTTGTCTCTCCAACTCTTCGCTCACGGTCATAATATCTACTGTTGAATTCTTTTCAAAAAGCGTAACAATAGTATTAAAAATTAACTGATGGGCTTGGGAATAAAAACAAGTTTTATCTACATATTCCAAAATCCGCGGAATCACTTCTTGGTCAAGAAGCATCGCTCCTAACAATGCTTTTTCTACCTCTATTGAATGAGGCGCCTCTCTTTCAACCATAATTCAATCTCTTCAATAAGTTTGAAAGCAAATTCTTTTTTATCCATTAAAGAAAATTCTTTCTTTTTACCATTTTCCGAAAGCAAAATTGCTTTTATCTCTTGACTACCAATCGTCTCACAGGAATTTATTACACAAAGGGATAAAGATTTCTCCTTTAATTTTCTTTCTCCTTCTTTTAATTCGTCTTCTGTATCGCAAGAAAAACCTACTTTACAAAGCAATTGAACATCTTTTAATTCTTTTAGAATATCAATATTTCTTATAAGCTTTAATTCCAACTCTTTGTCTTTTAATTTAGAAGAAAAATCTTTCTCAACCTTATAATCACAAGGCGCAGCATTCATAATTAAACAGGTATCCTCGCTAATCTCATCTTTTATCGCTTTTAACATCTCTTCATTAGTAAAAGCCCTTTTTATTTTTATCGGTAAGGAAGGATAATATTCACTTCTTCCTAAAATCAAGGTAACTTCATATCCCCGTTGATAACAGGCTTCGGCTAATAAAACACTAAAAAGACCGCTTGCCCGATTAGTAATTATTCTAATCTTATCAATTCTACTTTCCGTAGCACCACCAGTAATCACAAATTTTATCTTTTTCTTTTCTAACAAAAGAGCTTTAACAAAATTTATAATTCTTTCTGGTTCCGCCATTCTTCCTTTTCCCCTTTCGCCACAAGCCAATTCTCCCTCTTCCGGTTCAATTATAAAAAATCCATCCTTCTTTAGATTTTCAATATTCTTTTGAATTACTCTCTTTTCCCACATATTCACATTCATTGCCGGCGCAATAACAATTGGCGCTTTACAAGCAAGAACCGAAGTAGTGAGCAAATCATCAGCAATTCCGTGAGCGATTTTCGAAATAATATTAGCTGTTGCCGGCGCAATAAGAAATAAGTGAATATTTTGAACCAATTCTAAATGGAGATATTTTTTTTCTTCAGAAAACATCTGCCAATAGGTTGGATTGCCAGAAAGGGCCGAAAAAAGTAAAGGGTTAATTAATCTTTTAGCATTTTTAGTCATCACCACAAAAACCTCTGCTCCTTCTCTTTTAAATAGCCGAATTATCTCCAAAGCTTTGTAGATCGCGATACTGGAAGATACTCCAAGAAGAATCCTCTTATCTTTTAAAATCATTCTTCTTCAATTTTTACTTCGCCACTTAAAATCTGTTTTAGCGCATAAAGGTAAACATTCTCTTTCTGTTCCATTTTTCCTTCCCTAATTAACTCTAAATATTTTCTTGCCAATTTTGCTGCCGCCAAAATTATTTGATATTTATTAAATTTTTTATCTTCTTTTTCAATATGAATCTTTTCGTGAGGAATATGAAGGTCGCTCATTTTACCTCCTTTTTAAAATTTTTGGCATTTCTTTTAAATCTTCTGCTTTAATAATTGCCTTTAAATTTCTAACTGCTTTTTTTAAATCGTCATTTAATAAATAATAGTCAAAAATCTCTTTATTTTTTAAGACCTCCTCCCAAAAATTTTTGTCTGCTGCTAAACGGAAATTTGCTTCTTTTTTATTTCTTTTTTCTAATCTTTTCTTTAAACTAAAGAATGAAGGAGGTAAAACTAAAATTATTTTACTTCCTTCCTTAAATTTCTCTTTAATTTTTTGGGCACCTTTAATATCCAAATCCATCAAAATTTTCCTTCCTTCTTTTAATGCTTTCCTAAAAGGTTCTTTCGGTGTTCCATAATAATTACCGTAATTAAAAGTCCATTCCAAAAGTTTTTTCTCTTTTATCATTTTTCTAAACTTCTCTTCCGAAACAAAATAGTAATCCTTTCCTTCTTTTTCTCCTTTTCTTTTCTTTCGACTGGTTACTGAAACGGAATAGAAAATATCACTATTTCCTTTAAGCAACCTTTTCACCAAAGTTGACTTACCACTTCCCGAAGAACCAACTAAAACAAAAATCTTACTACTCAACATTTCTCGCTTGCTCCCGAATTTTATCAACCTCTTCTTTTATCAAAATTACCTTCTCAGAAATATAAAAATCTCTTGCTTTACTTGCCAAGGTTTCAACTTCTCTCATCATTTCGGAAAGAATAAATTCTAATTTTCTTCCCGATGCTGTTTTTTCTTTTAAAGTGGCTAAAAAAAGTTGCGCGTGGGAATGGAGACGACTGCATTCTTCGGCAATATCAATTCTTTCTTGCAGTAAAGAAATCTCTTGTAAAATTCGGTTACGGGTTTCTTCTTTATTATTAAAATTAATCCGATTAAGAAGATCACACTCTTTCTCTTTTAATTTATGAGGAATTCTTTCTTCAATCATCTTTACCAATCTAATAATTCGTCCGATTCTCTTTTTAAATTCTTGGGCAATAAATTTCCCTTCTTTTTCGCGCATCCTAACGAGATTGGTTAATGCTTTATTAAAAATCTTTTTTAAATTTTCGTATAATGCCTTATTGTTTTTTTCTTTCTTCTCCATCTTTAAAATTCCTGGTAGAGAAAGCAGGAAATTTATATCTACTTCACCTTTTAAATTATATTTATCCTTCAAATCCTTGCAAACCTTTAAAATATTTTCTACTAAATTTTTATCATAAGTGAACTCTTCATTAGCGAAACCTTCACCTTCCAAACTTATTGAAACCTGCAAATAACCCCGCTTAATTCTATTTTTTATCCATTCTTTAATCTCGGCTTCGTAAATTTTTAACTTCTCTGGCATTTTTATTGCCATCTCTAAATGTTTGTGATTAAAAGATTTTAATTCAACACTAATCCCATATCCCTTTCCTTCACCGATTCCGGTCATACTTCTGAGCATTTTATTCCTCCAAAATAAAAGTTACCGGACCATCATTTTCAATTTTTATTAACATCTTGGCACCAAAAATACCTTTTTCAACCTTTATCCCTTGATATTTTAACTCCAAAACAAATCTTTCGTATAAACTTTCCGCCACTTCTTTTTTTTGGGCTTTAGTAAAATCTGGTCTTAACCCCGATTTTAAATCGCCATAAAGAGTAAAATTAGGAATTACCATTATTTCACCTTTTATTTTCTCTAAAGAATAACTCATTTTTCCTTCTTCGTCTTCAAAAATTCTTAATTGAGGAATCCTTTGGGCTAACTTAATACATTTACTTTCATTATCACCTTCACCTATTCCCAAAAAAATCAATATCCCTTCACCAATTTTTGAATATAATTTATCTTCGATATAACACTCAGCCGCTTTTACTCTTTGTAACACGCACCTCAAGGAAAATCAGAAATAAAATTTAGTGTTTTTTTAAATATTCTAAAATTGCTTTAGCAAATTTCTCTGCTGCCTGTGGTCCGTTTGCGGTAATCACATTTCCATCAAGAACTACATCCTTATCAACATATCTCACATTAGCATTTTTAAACTCCTCTAATGCCCGTTTATCCTTAAAACAGGTTGCTTCTCGCTCATTGAGCACACCACTTTTCGCAAGAGTAATTGGTGCCAAACAGATACCCGCCAAAAGTTTATTTTTCTCATTAAAATAACGACAAATCTCCCAAACCTTTCTATTATTCCAATAAAAAACCGAACCAGAACCGCCAATCAAAACAAAACCATCATAATCTTCATAATTTAAATTATCTAAAGAGATATCCGGGTTTACCTTCATTCCCAACATACCCACTGCTTCGGTTGTCTCTTGCGAAACAACTGTTATTTTTATACCGGCACTTTTCAGATAATCATAGGGGATTTTAAACTCTTCGTCCCGAAAATCCTTAGGCGCAATTAAAAAGATAAGTTTTTTTTCAATTTTCACTTCTTCTTTTTTTACTTCTTTCTTCTGCCCGCAGAAAGCAAAAAGTAGAAATACCAAAACACAATATTTAAAAATTTTCATAACTTATAATTTTAATTAAAGATTAATGAAAAGTCAATATAAATTTATTATCTT
>JBDRVL010000011.1:0-14101 GCA_039801845.1 Caldifarciminota bacterium
GACCAATAATTGCTTCGGTATTTTTAAATCGTTTGAAAAAAGGGATGCGTTTAGAGTCCTGTGCGACAATTGAATACCTTTTAAAGGAAAGAAAGAAAATATTAAGTAGGGAAGATTTAAAAATTAATTCTCCTTATAATACTTATCGCTATAAAGGACTACCACCAACGCCCATTTGTAATCCTTCCAAGAAATCTTTAGAGGCGGTTTTAAATCCTAAAAAGACCGATTATCATTATTTCTTTACCAAGAACGGAATTACCCATATCTTTTCTAAAACCTATTCGGAACATTTAAATAAAATAAAACATTGACAAATATTGATTTTTTAAAGAAATTTATTATAATAAAATACTATGATGCAAAATAATTTCTCTGATTATGATGCATCAAAGATTCATGTTTTAAAAGGTTTGGAAGCGGTGAGAAGAAGACCAGCAATGTATATTGGCGATGTTGGTATTCGTGGTCTTCACCATCTTATTTACGAAGTTGTTGATAATTCCATAGATGAAGCCTTGGTTGGTTTTTGTAATCACTTAATTGTTATCTTGCATAAAAATAATTCTTGTTCAGTAGAAGATAATGGTCGAGGAATTCCGGTAGATATCCATCCAACAGAAAAGAAGCCAGCTTTAGAGGTAGTTATGACGATGTTGCATACCGGTGCGAAGTTTGAAAATAAAGTTTATCGGATTTCCGGCGGTTTACATGGAGTGGGTGTTTCGGTAGTAAATGCTTTATCAGAATGGTTGGAAGCCTATGTCTATCGGGATGGAAATATTTATTATCAAAGATACGAAAGGGGAATAACAAAAACACCATTAAAGATTATTGGTAAAACCAAAAAAACTGGCACAAAAGTTGTCTTTAAGCCTGATAAACAGATTTTTAAAAAAATAGAATTTGAATACGATTTGGTTGCTAATCGTTTAAGAGAACTTGCCTATTTGGTTCCTAATTTAAAGATTGAACTTTATGACGAGAGAGTGAATAAGCACGAAGTTTTTAATTATCCAGGCGGAATTATTGAATTTTTAAAATATCTGGATGCTGGTCGGACAAGGCTTCATAAACCAATCTATTTTAAAGTAGAAAAAGATAAATTAGAAGTGGAGATTGCTTTCCAATATAATGACAGTTATTTAGAAAATATTTTCTCCTATGTGAATACAATTAATACCCACGAAGGTGGAACCCATGTTTCGGGTTTTAAGTCGGCATTAACAAGAACTTTAAATGAATATGCAAAAAGAAATAATCTTTTAAAAGAAGATATTGAAATTATTGGTGAAGATACCAGGGAAGGTTTAACGGCGGTAATCTCTTTAAAAATTCCCGACCCCCAATTTGAAGGACAAACAAAGACAAAACTGGGAAATAGTGAAGTAAAGGGAATAATTGAAGCAATTGTTAATGAAAAATTAGAAATTTTTTTAGAAGAGAATCCAAGAATTGCTAATATTGTTATTAATAAAGTAATCAGTGCAGCAAAAAGTCGTTTAGCAGCAAAGAAAGCAAGAGAATTAGCAAGAAGAAAGGCTTTGTTAGAAACAGATATCTTGCCAGGAAAACTTGCCGATTGTCAGGAAGAGGACCCAAGAAATGCTGAAATATATATTGTGGAAGGAGAATCAGCCGGTGGTTCAGCAAAACAAGGAAGAGATAGAAAATTCCAGGCGGTCTTACCTTTAAGAGGAAAGATTTTAAATGTGGAAAAGTCAAGTTTGAATAAAGTATTAAGTAATGAAGTAATAAGAACAATTGTTACTGCTCTTGGTGGTGGTTTCGGAGAAGATGAATTTGACCCAGAAAAACTGCGATATCATAAGATAATTATTATGACCGATGCTGATGTTGATGGTTCTCATATTCGAACATTACTTTTGACATTTTTCTATAGATTTATGCGTCCCCTAATTGAACAGGGTTATGTTTATATTGCCTTTCCACCCTTATATCGGGTAAAAGTAGATAAACAGGAATTTTATCTTTATTCGGAAGAAGAATTAGAGAAGTTATTGAAAAAGTATAAAAATGAGAAATGCGAAGTTCAAAGGTATAAAGGATTGGGAGAGATGAATCCTCAACAATTATGGGAAACAACAATGAATCCGGAAAAGAGAAGATTAAAAAGGGTAACCTTAGAAGATGCGGCGGAAGCAGACAGATTATTTTCTATCTTAATGGGAGAAGAAGTTGAACCAAGAAGAAAATTTATTGAAGAAAATGCTAAATATGTGGAGAATTTAGATATATGATAAAGAGGGAAGAACTTTTTAAAAATTTAACCGAAGCCTTTGGACCTTCTGGATTTGAGAAAGAAGTAAGTGATATATTAAAAAGTTATTTTTCTTCAATAGGTGAGATTGCTTATGACCGATTAGGAAGTATTATTTGTAAGAGAGAAAGAAAAGGGCTAAAGATAATGTTTGCTTCTCATATGGATGAAGTTGGCTTTTTAGTCTCTAAGATTACTAAAGAAGGTTATATCCAATTTTTGCCGATTGGCGGTTGGTATCCACAGGTTTTATTGGGTTCGCCAGTAAAAATAAGAACCTATAAGGGAGATTTTTTAGGTGTGATCGGTGCGAAGCCGCCTCATGAATTACCAGAAGAAGAAAGAAACAAAGTAATTCCTATTGAGAAAATGTATATTGATTTTGGTACCTTTGATGGTTTTGATATAAGTAAAGAATTTGGTATAAGAATTGGCGACCCAATTATTCCCTTTTTTAACTATCAAAAACTGCCTAATAATCTTCATTTAGGTAAAGCCTGGGATGACCGGTTTGGTTGTGCTATCCTTTGTGAACTTGGATATGCTTTAAAAGAGATTGACCATCCTAATTCAATATATTTGGTAGGAACCTGCCAAGAAGAAGTTGGTTTGCGAGGTGCTAGAACAGCTGCCGAATTTATTAAACCCGATATTGCTTTTGCTATCGATGTTTCTATTGCCCGTGATTATCCTGGTTATAATTTAAAAGAAACTCCAGAAAGATTAAAAAATGGGTGTGCGATTATTACCTATGATGTGACAATGATTCCTAATATAAGATTAAGGGATTTTGTTATTGAGATTGCTGAGAAATATAATATAAAATATCACTTAACCACTATTCGGGGTGGTTATGATACCGGAACTATTCATTTAAAAGGAATTGGCGTGCCTTCTTTAGCAATTGGTATCCCTACGAGATATATTCATTCTCATTGTAGTATTATTGCCGAAGAAGATTATATAGCCTGTTTAAATTTATTAATTAAGATTTGTGAGAATTTAAAAGAATTTTCTTTTTGATTACCTCATTCCTTGCTGTCCAAAAGAAGTAAGGATATTCATATAAGGCATAATAACCGCAATGATAATAAATACGACGCCAATTCCCATTATGAGAATTAGAACCGGTTCAATCAAACCAGTTAAATTTTTGGCTATTCTTTCTACTTCGTTATCATAGTAATCGGCTACTTGTCTGAGCATATCATCTAAAGCACCCGATTCTTCGCCAGTAGCAACCATTTGGACAACCATTGGTGGAAAGACATTACTTTCTCTCATTGGAGCAGCAATTCCTCTTCCTCGGCGAACACTTTCGGCAATTGCATCAATATGTTGAGAAATATAAGTATTACCTACTGTTTTGGAAACCAATGCCAAACTTCTTAAAATTGGCAAACCGGTTCTATCCAAGGTTTCAAACATTCGGGCAAAACGAGCAAGAACCATTTGATAAATTAAAGGACCGGCAATGGGAATTTTCAATTTTACTCGATCCCACCACAATCTTCCACCTTTTGTTCTAATAAACATATAAAAGAGAAGACCAAGAATTGCTAAGAAGAAGACCCCAATGGACCAATAATTCTTCATAAAATTGACAAAAGCAATAAGGATTTTGGTAGGTGTTGGCACATTTGTTCCTAAGCCCGTCAAAAGCATAATAAATTTTGGTAAAACAAATGTGGAAAGAACAATAACCGCGACGAACATACCCACCAACAAGATTATTGGATAACGCAAAGCCGCCATAACTTCACTTCTTAATCTTCTTTCGTGTTCTAACAAATCAGCCAAACGTGTTAAAATTTCATCCAAGACACCGCCAGTTTCACCAGCCCAAACAGAATTGACATATAATTCATTAAAAATTCTTGGATATTTTGCCATTGCCTGGGATAAGGAAGCACCGCCCATTAAATCTTTTCTAATTCCATCAAGGGCTTTAGCCAAGGCTGCTGACCGAGTTTGTGCTTGTAAGGCACTAATTGCCGAAAGCATCGGTAGACCTGCTTTATGAAGAGTAACAAATTGACGTGTGAAATTTATTAGATCAATAGCCTTTACCCTTCCCATAAAGAGCGTGTCTAAAGAGAAGCCACCACCAGCCGCCTGTTTGATTTCTTTAACTTGTAAAGGAATATAACCTAAGGCATCAAGTTTTTCAATTACGCTATTAACATCACTTCCTTCCACTGTTCCAGTTAAAACCCTACCTTCGCGGTCTCTTACCTTATATGAAAATAAAGGCATTAAGCCTCCTTTTTTAATTAAATTACAATTTTTTCTGCTTCTCTCATTACTTCTTCCACAGTGGTGATTCCCATAAGAACTTTCTTTATACCATCTTCCCAAAGGGTATCCATACCACTTTCTTTTGCCAACATCCTTACCGCACTGGTTGGTGGTCTTGTAACAATTAATTCCCTCATTTTTTCATCAACTCTCATAACTTCAAATATACCAATTCTTCCATAATAACCTGTATAACGACAATGTTCACAGCCCCTGCCGCGATATAAAATAGTATCTTTTGGCAATTCTAATTCTTCTAAGACCTTTGGCGAAGGTCTATATTCTTCTTTACATTTTGGACAAATTCTTCTAACTAATCTTTGTGCTAAAACTCCTTCCATTGCCGAAGCTACTAAGAAAGGCTCAATTCCCATATCAATTAGACGGTTGATTGTTCCTGGTGCGTCATTGGTGTGGATTGTTGAAAATACTAACTGACCGGTTAAGGCAGCACGGATAGCAACTGTTGCGGTATCTCGGTCACGAATCTCACCGATAAAAATAACATCTGGGTCCTGACGCAAAATATGCCTTAATCCCACAAGATAAGTATAGCCAGCCCGTTCATTAACTTGGGATTGACAAAGTCCATCGATATCATATTCTACTGGGTCCTCAATAGTAATAATATTTTTTTCAGTACCCCGGATTTCTTGTAAAATAGCATAAAGAGTAGTTGTCTTTCCTGAACCGGTTGGTCCGGTTACTAAGATAACACCGTGAGGTTTTCTAATCATCTCTCGCAAAACTTGCAACCTTTCCGGTAAAAGTCCTAATTCGTCCATAGATAAAAGCCTTACCCTATCCAAAATACGCATTACTACTTTTTCACCATAAGTAGTAGGGAAGGTAGAAACACGAAAGTCAATTTCCCGACCATCAACAATTGCGGCATAACGACCATCCTGGGGCAATCTTTTTTCAGCAATATTCATTCTTGACATAATTTTGATACGGGAAACAACAGCTAATTGTAAGGCTTTCTTCGGAGCAACAACCGGATGTAAGACACCATCAATTCTAAATCTTACCTGTAAACCTTCTCTCGTTGGTTCAATATGAATATCTGATGCCCTTTCTCTTACTGCTCTAATAATCAACTGGTTTACCCATCTTACTACTGGTGCCTCCGAAGCTAATTCTTCCAGTTTTTTAGGAGTTAAATCAAGTTCAGCTGCTACTTCTCCTTCGCCCAAAGGCTCAACAGTTTCCACTTCCGGTTCATCAGGAATATCTGGTGGTTGGGTTTGGGCATAATATTCATTTAATACTTGATATAAATCTAATTCCTTACAAACCATTACCTGCACATCCATTCCGGAAAACCGACGGATTTCATCAATTGAATAAATATTTGATGGGTCAACCATTGCTACTACCAAAGAATTGCCAGATTTAAAAAGCGGCACAAATTTATGGGCTCTTAAAAATTCTTCCGGAAACATTTTCATTACTTCCACATCAATTTTAAATGTTGTTAAATCAACAAAAGGCACACCATATTTCTGTTCTAATTCAAAACCAATGTTATCTTCGTGAGCCATAAATTCACCTCCTTACCAATAATATATTCACTTCTATAAAATTATAGGTTAAAAAACTTAAAAAGTCAATAATACTTTATTTTAATTTTAAAACTTCTCGATAGCCAACTAAATCTAAGAACCCATGTCCGGAGATATTTATTACTATTACTTTCTTTAATCCTTCTTCTTTTGCCTTTAAGGCTTCATCAATGGCAAAAGCGATTGCGTAAGAAGATTCCGGAGCCGGTAAAAACCCTTCGCATTCAATAAACATTTTTGCCCTTTCAAAAACATATTTTTCGTCTGCTGGATAGGTTACGGTTTCAATTAAATTATGATGTCTTAAAAGGCTAATAATCGGAGCTGCGGCATGATATCTTAAACCATCAGCTTTGATTGGTTTCATCTTTATTTTATGACCTAAAGTATACATTTTTAACAAAGGAGTAAACTCGCCATAATCAGCAAAATCGTATTCATATTTTCCTTTTGAGAGATTGGGAGCTACTTCACTTTGACAGGCAACAAATCTAATTTTCTTTTTATTTTTTAATACTTCACCGATAAAAGGTAAAGTAAAACCACCAAAATTAGAACCGCCGCCTAAACAAGCAGCCATAATATCCGGTTCGACACCAATTTTTTCTAATTGCTTTTTTGTTTCTAAGCCAATAATTGTTTGGTGTAAAAGCACATGATTTAATACTGAACCAAGACAATAAATAGCATCTTCATTTTTTAAAGCATCTTCTATTCCTTCGGAAATAGCAATTGCTAAGGAGCCGGGATGATTAGGGTTCTTTTTATATAATCTTTTCCCCACATCAGTTTTTGGACTTGGTGAAGGATAAACTTCAGCACCAAGAAGTTGCATTAAAGTTCTTCTCTCTTTTTTCCATTTATAAACTGCCCTAACCCAATAAATAGTACATTTTAAACCCAACAAAGCAGCTCCGTAAGCTAAAGCAGTTCCCCATTGTCCAGCGCCGGTTTCGGTTGTCACTCTTTTATAACCTTCCTTTTTAGCATAATAACATTGGGCGAGAGCAGTATTCACTTTATGGCTTCCGGTTGGGCTAAAAAACTCCGCTTTATAATAAATTTGTGCTGGAGTTTGAAGTCTTTTTTCTAAATTTATCGCCCGAAATAAAGGTCTTGGTCTACCTGCTTGAAGGTATAATTCCCTTAATTCTTCAGGAATCGGTATCCATTCTTCTTGAGACATTTCTTGTTTTAAACATTCGTTAATTAAAATTTTTGATAAATTTTTTAATCGGGATTCTCCTTTCTCGGGATCTTTTGGTGGCGGTAAAGGTTCGGGTAAAACTGGTAAAATATTATACCACCTATCAGGTATTTCTTCTGGTGAAAGGTTTATCTGTCTTATTTCTTTCATATTTCCTCCGTTTTAATAAAAATTCTAATAAAATATTATTTAAAGTCAAATATTATTGACAAATAGGAAAAATTTTGTTAAAATATTATATAATAAGCAGGAGGTGAAAATGCGGGGGTTAATTGAAAAGGCTTTATTTTTAAAACCTTCTCAAACAAAAAAATTTTTTACACGAATAAATGACGATGATGAATTTCTTTTTTACCTTTTTCTTTCTCCAAAAGGGGTTTGGGAATTGCTCTGTTATAAAACCACTGGCGAAAGAATTTGGCGAGCAGCAAATTTAAAGAAGGAAGATGTTTCTGAGCTTATTGGTGAATTCTTTTAAAGCTTATTAAATTTAAACCGATCTCCGGAAAAGATTTTCTTACAAGTTTTTTATCTATTAAGAATAGAAAAATTTCTAAGGTGGCAGTGATTTTGGCAGAAAAGAGGTGACCGCCAAAGATTTTAAAATTTTTATCAGAAATAATGGTATGGGTATGGATAAAAAATTCCTTTTTTAAATAAGAAATGTTGCCGATTAATGAAAGAATTTCGCATTCCTTTTTAATTTTTCTTTTTTTATATTCTTTCTTTAATAAATCATAATAGCCAATTACAAAATCTTTACCGGCTCCGATACCATAAAAAAAGGCGCTCTTTATTTTCTTTTCTTTGGAAAAATTTTTTAAAGAGCTAATAATCTCTTCCTCTTTTTCTAAACGTAAAAAATAAATATTTTTGCTAACTTTTTTGGTTTCCATTTACTTTTAAAAAATAAATAAAATAATCTAAAAAGGATAAGAAAATGAAAATCCAGGTTAAGTAAGTAATAATTAAAAGCTCTTTTTGCCGATTGAGAAGGGTAGCTAAAATAAGGAGAGCAAAGAGAAAGCCGGTTATTTTCCCTAAAATCGAAGATTTAGAGATAATATTTTTTTTTCTCATCAAAAAGATAAAGCCAGCAGTAATAAGTAAATCACGAATTATTATTGCCGCCACAATTTTAAAATCAAGATTTTTAGTTATTACTAAAGTTACTAAAATTGTTCCCACCCAAATTTTATCAACTAAATGGTCAAGGATTTTGCCCAAGTCCGAAACTTGATTTAACTTCCGAGCAAGGTAACCATCAAAGGCGTCGGTTAACCAAGAGAGAGAAATAAAAATTAAACTGAGAAAATATAAATTTTTAGATAAGAAGAGCAAGATTAAAGGTAAAAAAATTAAACGTGAAATACTTAAAATATTAGGAATTGTTAAAATCCCCATTTCAGTTTCTTCTTTAAAATATTAAAATAGGTTCTTTCTTTCTTATTAACTAAAAGAAAATAAGTTTTTGCTTTTTCTAATAATACCTCTTCACCAAAATTTAATGAAAGAACTCTTTGGCCATCCAAAACTAAATTGGCAGGCGGATTTTTCTCTCCCAAAAGGAGTTTCAATTTGAAATCTCCGGGTAAGATTAATGGGCGACTGGTTAATAAGTGAGGAGCAATTGGGGTTATCACAAATACTTCCGAAGAAGGATGAACAATTGGTCCGCCACAGGCTAAAGAATAGGCAGTAGAGCCGGTCGGAGTAGCAACTATAATTCCGTCACCATTAAATTTATTAACAAATTCATTATTAACATAAAGTTTCACCTCAATCATCCTTAAAGAACTTCCCATATTAATAGCCACATCATTCAATACAAAAATTTCTTCCTTTTTAAAATTTACTTCAATAAGCATTCTCTTTTCCAGCGTTACTTCTTTTTTAAAAAAATCTTCAATTGCTTTTATTCTTTCTTCCTTAGAAAAGGTTGTTAAAAATCCTAAACTCCCCAAATTAATGCCAATTGTTGGTATTTCTCTTCCCTTTAAAATTTTTGCGGTTCTTAAAATTGTTCCGTCGCCACCTAAGGCAATAATGAAATCGATCTCTTTTAAATTTTCTTCCAAATTTCTATAATTATTATAACCTAAATACTCTTTTTCTTCTTTTATAAATAAAGGCTCTACATTATTTTTAATAAGATAATCCACAATTTCTTCGGTAATTTTTTTTATCTCTTCCTTCTTTAAATTAATAATTAAACCGGCTTTCATTTCAAGAAATTATAGCAAATCTAATTTTTTTTGTTAAGGAGTTGATAAAAATAAAAGAAGAATATAATTCTTTAGCATATTCATAAATTTTTATTGGCTGGTCACTATCAATTTCTAAAACAATTTTTCCATTGGAAGAAAGAAAGTTTTTCCCTTCTTTTAAGATTCTTTTAATTATCATAAGACCATCTTCGCCACCATATAAGGCTTTTTTATCCTCATAGTTTTTAACCGCCTTAGGAAGATTTTTATAATCTTTTTTGTTAACATAAGGTGGATTAGAAACAATCAAATCAAAATGGTTTAAATATTTTTGATAACCGGGAAAATAAAAAAGGTCGGCATAAAATAATTTAATCTGTTTTTCCAAAGAATATTTTTCAATATTTTTTTTAGCTACTCTTAATGCTTTTTTTGAGATGTCGGTGCCGATAATTAAAGCTTCTTTGAATATTCGAGCAAGGGCAATTGTTAAATTTCCGGTTCCCACGCCGAGATCAATAATGTATCTTACATTTTTTTTATTATCATAATTTTCTAATAGGGAAATAAGTAACTCTGTTTCTGCCCGAGGAATAAATACCCCTTTTTCAATAAATAACTCTAAATCTAAAAAGTAGGCTTTTTTCAAAAGATAAGGAAGTGGAATATCATCTTTTCTCTTTTCGCAAATATTAATAATTTTTTTTATTTTATTTTTTGGTAATTTTTCACTCAAATAGATTTGATAAATTTTCTTCTCAAATACACTTGCAAGAATAAAGTTAAATTCCTCTTCCTTTAAATTATATCTTTTTTTAATTGCCAGTAATTCTTTATTCATTCAAAATTTTTTCAATCTCCTTTTCTTGTAATTGGTTGATAATGGGGTCTAAATCGCCCTCTAAGATTTTATCAAGCTCATAAAGAGTGAGATTAATTCGGTGGTCGGTAACCCGATTCTGGGGAAAGTTATAGGTTCTAATCTTTTCTGCTCTTTCACCCGTGCCAATCTGTTTTTTTCTTTCTTTATCGATTTCTTCCTTTTGCTTGGATTTTTCCAATGCTAAGAGGCGGGCTTTAAGAATTTTCATTGCCTTTTGCCGATTTTGGTATTGAGAGCGCTCATCTTGGCAACTAACAACTATACCGGTTGGTAAATGGGTTATTCTCACTGCTGAATCAGTGACATTTACATGTTGACCGCCTTTGGAACTTGCCCGAAATACTTCTATTTTTAAATCCTCCTCCTTAATATTAATTTCTACTTCTTTTGGCTCCATTAATACCGCAACGGTAACAGTGGAGGTATGAATTCTTCCCGAGGCTTCCGTGATTGGAATTCTTTGGACCCGATGGACGCCTTGTTCAAAACGAAGATAATTATAGGCGCCCTCGCCACTCACTAAAAAAATTATTTCTTTTGCTCCTCCTAAATCAGAAGGTCGAAAAGATAAGATTTCGTATTTAAATCCTTTCTTATCCAAATATTTTTGGTACATCTTAAATAGGTCCATTGCGAAAAGACAACTTTCTTCACCACCGGCTGCTGGCCTGATTTCAATTATACAGTTTCTCTTTAAATCTTCGCCTTGGGGAAGAAAATAATAAAAAAGTTCTTTTTCCAGTTCTCTTATATCCCTTTTTAATTTTTCTTCTTCTTCTAAAAGATATTTATAAGTCTCTTTATCACAATTTTCTTTCATTTTACCAATCTCTTCTAATTCTTTTTCCTTCTTTTTTAAATTTTCATATTTTTCTAAAATATTTTTTAATTCCTTATATTCCTTTCCTAATTCTTCTAATAATTTAGGATTGCTGATAACCTCTTTTTCGCTAAACTTTTTATCAATCTCTTTTAATTTTTCTTTTATTATATTAATTTTTTCTTCCCATTTAATTTTCATAATTAAAAAATAACCATTTTTCCATCTTTTATAAATCCCCAAGCCATATCCTTAGTTGTATAACCGTGACCAACATTTCCTTTCACATCTACACCAATAACACCACATAAGCAATTTCTTTTTTTTAGTTCTTCCATCACAATATTGATAGCAGTTTGGATATCATAATTTTTTGCCAATTCGCAAACTTCTTTAGCAACAAAATTTTTTATAATACTTTCACCATGACCTGTGGCTGATACACCGGCCAGGGGAGTAGCATAAGTTCCGGCACCAATAATTGCACTATCACCAACTCTTCCTGGTAATTTTCCTCTTATTCCGCCTGAGGAGGTAGCGACCGCAATTATTCCGTATCGGTCTAAAGCACATGCACCAACTGTTCCAAAATTTTCCTCTTTTTTTAGATTTTTATAAATATCAATTAATTTTTTAAAATTTGGAAAATAAAGATGTTCCTCTTTTTCAATTAATTTTTTTAGTTTTTCTACTTCCTTTTCTGTTTTTGGGTTATATTCGGAAAATCCCATTGCTTTGGCAAATCTATTAGCTCCTTCACCAACAAGTAATAAATGGTCGGTTTCTTCCATTATTTTTCTTGCTACCAAAACTGGGTTTTTCAAATTCTTAATTGCTCCGCAAGCACCGAAATGTCCTTCGCTGGTCATTACCGAAGCATCCATTTCTACTTCAAAAAGAAGATTGAGTACGGAACCTGTTCCGGCATTAAAAACTGGATTGTCTTCCAATTCACATACCGCAGCACAAACTGCATCAATTGCTTTTCCGTCTTTTGCTAAAATCTGCCATCCTTTTATTAGGGCTTTTTCAATCCCTTTTCTTGCTTCTTCTTTTTCTTCAATTTTTCCAGCGCCACCATCCACAATTAAAACATTCATTTAAACCTCCTTTTGACAATTAGGACAAAAATAAGAAGAACGGTTATTAATTTTTATTCTTCTAATCTTACTATTACATCTGACACATCTTTCTCCTTCTCTTCTAAAAACTTTTAAATATTTTTGAAAAGAGCCTTCTTTACCATTGGGTCTTAAATAATCACTTATGGAAGTTCCCATTTTTTTAATCGCCATTTTAATAATCTTTTTTAAACATTTAACAAGTCTTTTAATTTCGTAGTCCTTTAAAGAAGAGCCTTTTCTTTTGGGATGGATTTTTGCACAGAAAAGGGCTTCATCGGAATAGATATTTCCTACGCCACAAGCAATTTTTTGGTCTAAAAGCAAACTTTTTATATTGGTATAACGATTTTTAACCTTTTCTTTTAGATATTGGAAATTAAATTCCGGCATCAAAGGTTCTCTGCCAAGATTATTTAAAGAAGAAAGATTTTTAGGCGGTTGGTTTTTCGGATAAAGATAAACTCTTCCTAACAATCGGGGTTCGGAAAAGAATAAAACTCCATTATTAAGCAGAAATTTAATTCGGCTATATTTTATTTCCTCTTTTAGATTTTCATTATAAATAAGCCTGCCAGATAACCGGAGATGAAAGGTTAGATTATAATTTCCGGAGAGTTTAAAAGTTAAATATTTTCCTTTCCTATTAATATCCAAGATTTTTCTATTAATAATCTCCTTTAAGAATTCCCTATATTGAGGATAGCCAATAATTTTCTTATTTTCTAATTTCACACCAATAAATTTTTTATTAATTAAAAGAGGTTTTAACTCCTTTTTTATCGTTTCTACCTCTGGTAATTCTGGCATTTTTATAATTTTATATAAAAGATTAGATTTGTCAAATTTTAAAAATGTTCTTTAATCTTCTTTGGAAATTTGGTGATTTTTTAGTTGCTAAATCCTTAACTTTTTGCTATATTATAATATTATATATTTTAGGAACTTAAAGAATAAAAAAAGAGGGGATAGGGTGTAGGCTACAGGGTATCCAACAGAGTAGGTCTTCTTAATACCACTAATAAAGATTTTAAAAGTATTAATAATAGTGAAACTTTTAGGGTGATTAATAAAGATTTTCCAAAAATGATTATCAAAGATTTTCTCAAAAGGATTATTAAAGATTTTAGGAATCTCTCTATTTAGGGACTTCCTTGTAAGATTTAGGTTGCTCTCTTACTACTCTTGGATTTTTATTTTTAGAAATTATTAGGAAAGATAACGGAAAATGGTTTTATCAGAAGCACAAATTTTTTCTATTTTAATATTAAAAGGTGTCTAAAAGAGATAAATCGGGAAAAATTATTACTAAAGTATTTATTGACAAAAAGAAAATTTTAAATTAAAATAAAAGTTAAAAGGAGGAAGAATGAGAAAGTTATTAGGTTTAATTTTAGGTGTTTTATTGATTACTAATTTATCAGCATTAACCTTAGGTGTGGGAATTGGTTTGGAGGATTTGGGTAATGATGCTTATCTTCGGATAAAAGGTGATGCTATTCTGCCGATTGTTTCTTTTTTAGATTATCGGCTTGGTCTCTTGATTTTTAATTTGAAAGAAAAAGATATAACATTAGCCACAGGAATTGAGAATGATATGCTTGTTAAAATTCCCGTGCCTTTTCTTTTTCAAATTTATATTCCCTGTGGTTTTTCATTTTATTTTAACGATGGGAAATCTTTTAATTTAAATGGTGGATTTGGCTTAGAAAAGGAACT
>JBDRVL010000012.1:0-13221 GCA_039801845.1 Caldifarciminota bacterium
TCTTAAAATGAGAACTTATCTTTCAATAAATAGTAATTTAGAAATTCTCGCTATTATTTTCTCTTCTCTTTTTATTGGTTTTTTAGTTGGTGGTATTCCTTTTGGTTATCTAATTCCGAAGATATTTAAAAAGATTGATATTAGAAATTATGGTAGTAGAAATATTGGTTTTACCAATGTCTATCGGACATTAGGTTATTTATATGGGATACCGGTTTTAATATTAGATATTAGCAAGGGATTTTTTATCGCCTATTTTTCAAAAGAACTTTCTTTATTACCTCTCTTGGTTGGCATCGGTGCAATTTTAGGTCATCTATTTACTCCCTATCTTCGTTTTCGTGGTGGTAAAGGAGTAGCGACTACGATTGGAGTTCTTTTAGCTTTGGCACCAAAGAACCTTATTTTTTCGTTAATTATCTTTTTGTTAATTCTAATTATCTTTTCTTATATGTCCTTAGCTTCTATATTCTTTGCCTTATCCCTTCCTCTATCTTTTCTTTTGCTAAAACCAAAGGACCTTTCCATACCAACCTTTTTCATCATTGTTAGCCTATTAATTGTTATCAAACATATCCCTAATATTAAAAGATTGATAAAAAAAGAAGAACCAAAATTTAGATTAAAGTTAAAATGAATATTGGTTTTATTGGTGCCGGCAGATGGGGAAGCGTTTTAATAAACCACTTAGCAAAAAGAGAGAATATTATCTTTGTCTACGATAAAAATATCGTACCTGAAAAATTTAAAAAGAGAAATATAAAAGTGTTAAAAGATTTAAAAGGGATAAAAGATTGTTCCGTTATCCTTCTTACTGTGCCTTCTTATTCTTTGAGGGAAATCCTAAAAGAACTAAAAGAGATAATAAAAAAACAAAAAACTATTTTTGTTTCCGGTATCAAAGGAATTGAAGAAAATAGTTTAAAAAGAATGTCGGAAATAATTTATGAATACTTTCCCAAAAATCCAATTGCTGTTTTATGCGGACCAGGGATTCCGGAAGAAGTAGCGTTAGGTATTCCCACTACTTTGGTTATTGCCTGTAAAGATAGAGAAATTGGTGAAAAACTACAAAAACTGCTTTCTTTTGATAATATAAGGGTGTATTATCAAGATGATATTATTGGCTGTGAAATTGGTGGAGCAATAAAAAATGTTATCGCTATTGCTTCAGGCATCTTAGATGGTAAAAATTTTGGAATAAATACCAAGTCTGCTTTAATTTCTCGCGGACTTGCCGAAATAATGCGTTTAGGAATTAAACTGGGGGCTTTACCTTTGACCTTTGCTGGATTATCTGGTGTTGGCGATTTGATTGTTACCTGCTTTTCAAAATATTCAAGGAACTATCAATTAGGTTTTGCATTAGGCAAAGGAGAAAAATTAGAAGAATTTTTAAGAAAAGAAAAAGGAGTAATTGAAGGTTATCATACTGCAAAAACTATTTATCAGTTAAAAGATAAATATAAAGTTGAAATGCCTATTTGCGAAGGTATATATCAGATTTTATTTTTGAAAAGAGATATTAACGAAGTTATTCAAAAATTATTAAAAAGAAGTTTAAAAGAAGAATTTTGGCAATGAAAAAGGAGTTAATAATGAAAGAGAAAAAATTATTCCCTTTAAAGGAAGTAAGTAAAAAGTTAAAAATTAAAGATTCCCAACTTAAAAAATGGGCAAAAATCTTTAAGGTGGGTATAAAGAAAAAAGGAAGAATCTATTTTGATGAGAAAGAGGAAGCAAAGATAAAAGCAATTAAAGAACTTTTAAAAGAGGGCTATTCCAAAAAGAGCATCCAAAAAAATTTATTTAAAAAAATGAAAGAAAGGGAGAAAGAAAGAAAGACAAAACAAGCATTAAGATTTTTAAATAGTTTGTATAAAGAACTTTGGGAAATAAAAAATATTTTAGAAAGTTAAGGAGAAAAAGATGTGGTACTTTATTTTAGCAATAATCATTATTATTTTTTTATCAATGGCGATACGCATTTTGGCAGAATACGAAAGAGGGGTGATTTTCCGTTTAGGAAGGTTTCACAAAGTAAAGGGACCAGGTCTTATTTTATTAATTCCTTTTATTGACCGGATGGCAAAAGTCAGTTTAAGAGTTGTTACCTTAGATGTGCCGCCTCAAGATGTTATCACCCGAGATAATATTTCAGTAAAGGTAAATGCGGTTGCCTATTTTAAAGTATTTGACCCACAAAAGGCAATAATTGAAGTTGAAAATTACTTATACGCCACTTCCCAAATCTCTCAGACTACTTTGAGAAGCGTTTTGGGTGAGTATGAACTTGATGACCTATTAACAAAAAGAGAGATGATTAACCAAAGATTACAAAAGATTATTGACCAACAGACTGACCCTTGGGGAATAAAAGTTACAATGGTAGAAATCAAACATGTTGATATTCCCGAAGAGATGAAAAGAGCAATTGCTCGGCAAGCAGAGGCAGAGAGAGAAAGGAGAGCAAAAATTATCCACGCTGATGGCGAATTACAGGCAGCGACAAAATTAAGAGAAGCAGCCGAAATCCTTTCCCAAACTCCTGCTGCCTTACAACTCCGCTATTTGGGAACTTTGACTGAAATTGCTGCTGAAAAGAATTCAACAATAATCTTTCCACTGCCAATTGAACTACTTTCACTAATATTAAAACCCAAGGAGTAAATTAAGAGATTCGCTAATAAATTCTTTTATTTCTTTATGAAATCTTTCGCGGGAAAATTTAAGGGCATTTTCTCGACATCTTTCGGGAGAAAAAGATAAATTCTCAAAATCTTTAATTGCCTTAATTAATGCCTCTTTTGTTTGCGGATAGAAAAATATCCCTGTTTCATTTTCAATAACTGTCTCTAAGGCACCACCCTTTTTATAAGCAATCACCGGACTGCCACAAGCTTGGGCTTCTAAAGGAACAATCCCTAAATCTTCTTCTTGAGGGAAAATTAATGCCCGACATTTATTATAGTACTCCAACAATTTCTCATTAGGTTGCCAACCTAAAAATTCAATATTTTTCTTAGCAATTTTTCTAAGTTTCTCTTCTTCTGGACCAGTGCCAATAATCTTTAACGGCAGATGCAATTCGTTAAAAGTCTCAATTGCCAAACTTATTTTTTTATAAGGAACCAAAGCAGAAACAACCAAAAAGAAGTCCTCCCTTTTTTTATTTAAGATTTTATAAAAGTTAGTATCTACCGGTGGATAAATTACTTTTGCTTCTTTACCATAATATTTTTTTATCTTATTAGCAATATTTCTTGAATTGGCAATAAAGAAATCAACTTGTTGGGAACTTTTTACATCCCATCTTTTTAAATAGGGACGAAAAATCTTTGCGCCAATTTTTGTTATTAATTTTGCTTTTTTAAAATATTCATCAAACATATCCCAAATATATCTCATCGGACTATGACAATAACAGATATGAACTTGATTCCTAAATCTTTTAACTCCTTTAGCAACACAATGGCTGGAAGAAATGATTAAATCATAATCTTTTAGATCAAATTGCTCAATCAATTTAGGCATTATCGGTAAATAATAACGATAATTTTTCTCAATATTAGGAAACTTTTGAAGAAGAGAAGTTTTAATTTTCATTTGATTAATGATTGGCGAAATTTTTTCTTTGTTATAAACTAAAGTATATAAAGTAGCACTTGGAAAAAGTTCACATAACACTTCTAAAACCTTCTCTCCTCCTCGCATACCAGTAAGCCAGTCGTGAATTATTGCTACTTTCATATTTTAAAAATCAAATTTTCTAATAATTTAATTGTCTTTTTTGTAGTATTTTCCCATTTAAAAATTTTTGCTCTTTCATATCCCTTTTTTATTAATTCTTCTCGTAATTTTGGATTTTCAAAAAGGAAAATAATTTTTTGAGCAATATCTTCTGGAGAATGAGGATTAAAATAGAGAGCTGCCTCACCACATCTTTCTTTTAAAACCGGAATATCCGAACATAAAACCGGACAGCCACAACTCATTGCCTCAATCGGTGGTATTCCGGCTCCTTCGTGAAAAGAAGGAAAAACAAAAGAAAAGGCATTTTTGTAATAAGCGATTATTTCTTGGTCATTAACTTTATTAATAAATTTAATCTTTTCTTTAACCTCTGGTTTTATATTAATGGTTACCTTTTCAAAAATTTTTCCTTCGGGAGCAATTACTATCGCCTTTAAAGGAATATTTTTATTAACAATTATTTCAAAAGCCAAGAGAAAATTTATTAAATTTTTCTTTTTAGCCAAAGAACCAACATAAAGAAGATAATCTTTCTCTTTTATTTCAATAGATGTTAAGGGATTTTCAATAAAACCACCTTGAGAGATAGCAAAAATCTTATTTTTCAGAAAGGGATACCTTTTTAAAATCAACCTCTTCTCACTTTCCGAAACAGTAATTATTGCCCAAGCATATTTTAAAATAATTGGAATTATTAGGGAATAAAAACTGCGAAAAAGAAGACGATAATTTTCGGGAAAATATTTAAACCCCAAATCATGAATAGTAACAATACCTTTTTTGTTTAAAAATAGCGAAACTAAAGGAGCAGTATTTCCAAGACACATAAAAATTTTATTTTTTAAATAGAGAGGAAACTCTAACTGCTCCCAAAAATGACCTTTGAGAAATCCCACTTTTTTTATTGGAATATGTTTTAATTCTAATTTATGAATAACATTTCTTGGTATGAAAATTTGGAATTGAAATTTCTTCTTATCAATCTCTCCTCTTTCTATCAAAAGGTCAATCTCTTTAACTAATTGATAGGCATATCTTTGGACACCGGTAATCTTTTGGGTTAGAAAACGACCATTAATTACAATTTCCATGTTTTATCAGTTTATGTCGATAATAATTTGACTTACTTATTAAAAAAGAAACGTAGCCAACCTTTTCTTTATCCATCTTCAATGCCTCAGCAATTTGCGAAATTGTTAATCCTTTTTCCAAACCGTATAAAATCAAATCTAAATCTTCGTAATTTAATCCAATAACCTCTTCATCAAAAATCCCTGGCAAAAGGTCAGGCGAAGGTTTTTTATCAAGAAATTTTTTAGGCAAATCTAAATATTCATATAATTGTCTTACCTGTGTTTTATATAATGATAAAAGAGGCATTATGTCACAGGCATCGTCACAACCATATTTTACAAAAAATCCAATAAGATATTCAGTTTTATTAGTACAGCCAACAACCAATCGGTTTTCTAAATCGGCAAAAAGATATAATAATACCATTCTTAAACGATGTTTAAAACGATAATAAGCATTAATTTTTCTTATAATTTTATTAAATTTTCCATCTTCTAAGGTAGAAAGAAAAGGCGTTTGGTTTGTTCCTTTTTGATATAATTGAGATAATTTTTTAATAATTATTGGCTTTATTCTTTGAGGAATTACTAATTTATTAATAAAAAATAAGTCATAGATGCCAAAATTTTTTAAATATTTTGTTATTTCAATAATTTTATATTTTATATTTAATTTTTGGGCGAACTGAATAGCATCTTCAATATTGTCTTTGTTACTATCAACCTCCGGTAAAATCAAGGCAAAAACATTTTTTTCACCAATTGCTTCTTTACAAAGATAAGCAGTTAATGATGAATCAATCCCACCGCTCAATCCTAAAATTATCCCTTCTTTTTTAAAATTTTCACAACAATTTTTTATAAATTTTTTTAAAGAAAAAAAAGTTATTTCCGGTTTAATTTTTAATTCTTCTTTCAAAATTTCTTTATCCACCTAATAATTATAACAAAATTTTGATTATTGAAAAGTAATCTATTTTAAATATAATTCAATAAATTTTATGTTCAAAGAAATAAAATGGGAGGAATTTAAAAAAATTTTTTTTCAAAGCCTTCAATATTTCTCTTCTTTAATTATTGTTCGGGTAATTACTGCCCTTAATGGGATATTTTTAGCCCGAATTTTATTAAGTGAAAAATTTGGTATCTATTCTTTAATTAACCAATTAATTCTCCTCCTCTCTTTTTTTGCCAGTTTTGGATTGCCAACAATCATAACTAAATTTATTGCCCAAGCAAAAAATGATAAAGAATTGTTGAATAAGATATATAGTACTGCTCAAATATTAATTGTTTTCTTTTCTTTAATTATAATTATTATCTATTTCTCGCTTAGCAATTTTTTAGCAGAAAAGATTTATAAGAAACCGATTTTGACTGAATATTTTCAACTTGCTAACCTTTTGTTATTATTTCTTACTTTAAATAATTTTTTTATTGGTGTATTACAAGGACTAAAAGAAATAAAAAGTATTTCTTTAATAAATATTTGTTATAATTTGTTAAGTTTTCCCTTAATTCTTATTTTGGCAAAAAGATATGAAATAAAGGGTGCCCTTTTAGCATTAATTTTAGCAAATTTTTTAGGGGTTTTATTATTTTTTATAAAGATAAAAAATTTCTTCCTTTTAAAACCAAACTTTGATATTCGGAGAGCCAAGGAAATTATTTCCCTTGGCTTTCCTACTTTTTTATCAGGTCTGGTAATGGTACCAGCTTTTTGGTTGGTAAATACTAAATTAGCAGTAGCAAAAAGTTTTTCGGAAGTTGCTTATTTTAATATTACCAATACTTTTTTCCAATTTCTGCTTTTTATACCAATAGCTATTGGCATGCCTCTAACACCAACTATTGCTGAAGAGATACATAACTTTGAAAAAATAAAGATTCTTCTTAATAAAATTATTCAATATGCAAATTTCTTCTTGTTAATAATTCTTATTCCCATTTTTATATTCTCTTCCAAAATTATTATCTTAATTTTTGGCAAAGATTATTTACCAGCAATAAAACCTTTTCTTTTTGTTGTTGGTGCAATAATTCCAGCAAATATTGGTTATATCTTCGGCTACTATTTAGTCGGCACAGGAAAAATGTGGTTAGCAACTTTATTCAATACCATTTGGTTTATCTTATTTGTCGGTTCAGCGATATTTTATACTTATAATTTCGGTGCTATCGGAGCAAGTATTAGTTTTTATGTTGCTTATTTATTTCAATGTTTTTTTATGATTTTTTACTTAAAAACCCTTTTAAATAATATTTTTTTAGTTATATTAAATTTGATTTCAATTTCTTTATTAATTATAATTTTTAACTTACTATGAAAAGAATCCTTTTCTTATGCGACCTTTTACCTTTTTATATTACTACCGGTCGCCCTTGGTTCTTAGCCCAAGCATTAAAGAAAAAAGGCCTCTCACCTATTTTTTTCGGTTTATCTCCTACTCCTCTAAAATATTTTAAAGAAAAAAATTTTACTTCTCAGAAATTTTGGGAAATATTTAAAATTAATCGTCATTATAAAGATGGAATAAAAATTTATTCTTTGCCTCGCTATTCCCCTTATCGATATTTGGAATTACATAAATTTTATAATGCCTTTATTATTCCTCAATTATTTTTCTCAAAATTTAAACATCTTTTAGAAGATGCAATAATTTATACTCCCCATTTGATTTGGTTTTGGGTATTAAAAAAGTTAAAAAACAAAATAATCTTTTATGATCGAATTGATGACTTAAAATGTTTTTTCCCTCATCCAAGAACCCAAAATTTTTTTGAAAAAGTAGAAACAGAATTAATAACAAAATCTACTATAATATTTTCTATATGTAAAAACGTTGAAGAAAGTCTTAAAAAGAAATATCCGCAAGCAAAGGTTGTTAACCTTCCTAACGCTGTTCCTGAAGAATGGTGTAAAATAAATGATAAAAAAATTGAATATTCTAATTTATTTCCTTCACAAAATTTTAATTTTAAAAGACCAATTATTGGATTTGTTGGTAGTTTATTTTTTTGGATAGATTTTGATTTAATTGAAAAGTGTTTACAAAAATTTCCGGAAGCAACTTTTTTATTTATCGGACCTCACAAAGAGAATATCAAAAAACTTTTCAAATACAAGAATTTTTATCTTTTAGGGCCCCGTCCTTATTCTTTAATACCTTATTATATAAAATTTTTTGATATATGTATTTTGCCTTTTAGAAAAGATGAGGTAGCTTATAATAGTGATCCTATAAAACTTTACGAATATTTAGCATTAGGAAAACCAGTGGTTTCAACTCCTATTGGTAGCAGTGATAAAAATCTTAACGAATTAGTATATTTTGCTCAAACTGATGAAGAGTTTATAATAAATATTAATAAAGCATTAAAAGAAAATAACCTATCTTTCGAAGAAAAAAGGAAAGAATATATTTTTAAGAATCATACTTGGGAAAAAAGGGCAGAAACCTTTATTGAGGTAATTTCTTCTTTTTAGTAATCTTTTTGCCTTTTACTTCTCTTGCGCCCATAAGTTAAAAATTGCTAATAGAGATGCCAAAATTAAATTAAATCGATAGATTAAAAGAAAACTTGATTCAATACTAAGAAGTATTAAAGAAATAAAGACTGAAAGCATTCCGCTACTAACCCATTTTTGAAAGTTATTTTTGGGATTTTTAAAAACCTTAATAATATTTTTAAAAAAATAATAATAAATAGCCAAAAATATTACAAAACCAATAATTCCAAATTTCCATAATAAGTTAATAAATAAACAGTCAACCCAAGGAATTTTTAATCTTTTTTTCCAAGGCAATACGCCAGAATAAATGCTTCCTAAACCAACACCGAAAATTGGATTTTTTTTAAATTGTTGCATCACTTCTCTTATACCCCAAATTCTTTCTAAAAGCGAAAGGTCTGTTCGCAAGCTAACAAAGGCTTCTTGTCTTATCTTTATAAATTTTTTGAAATCCAATTTTTTTGTAAATAAAAAATAGATAATAAAAAATATCCCTAAAAAAACAGAAAAAATATAAAAAATTTGTTTTAATTTTCTTTGTTGCCAAAAATAAATTATTAAAATTATGAAGACCGAAAAGGGAATTGTTATCCATAAGGCTCGAGTAAGAGAAATTATTACTGCTAAACTCATCGGAATTAAAGATAAACCTGCAAGAATTTTATTTTTCGCTTTTTCACCAAAAATAATATAAGAAACTAATAAAGGATAACCAATATTAAAAAGATGTTGTTGATCCGTGGCATACCTTTTGATTTGAAGAGTAACTAAAAAAGGCACTACATATTGTAAAGAAACTAAAACAGAGATAACAATAATTGAAATCACTAAAATTCTTTGCCATTTTTCTTCTTGAAAATAGATTAACACTAGAAAATAGAAAGCATAAAAAAATATAAGTAAAAAATCATCAATTGCTTGATATAATGAATTGCCTAAAAAAATTCCATAAAAGAAGGAAAAACCAGTTAATAAAAGGAAACTTAACAACAAATAATCAGTATTTGTTTTTAAATTATATCTTTCTTTCCTTTCAAATGCCAAAAAAGTTAAAAAAAGGAGCAAAAAGAAAGGAATTTCTTCTAATCTTAAAAGAACCCATCTACGAGAAGTTGGTTTCGTCAAAAGAGAAGCAAAGAAAATAGTAAAAATAAGAAAAATTTTTAAACGATTTTTGCCCAAGATAAGAAATAATAGAAAAAGAAGAACCAGAAATGCCGGTAAAGAATAGAGTAAATTATAATATAAGGAAATAGTCAAAAAAAATGATTGAAAAATTAAAAGTAAAAGAAAAAAGAAATTTTTAAATTTAATTTCAGTGGTTGAAAGGTGTTGGTTTCTTATTTGTAAATCCATAATAAAATTTTAAATATTCAACAATTCTTTTTGCTGCTTTCCCATCACCGAAGGGATTAGTTTTTTTTATCATTTGATTATATTTTTTTGAATTATTTATTAATTCACTAACATTCTTTATTATTTTTTTGTAAGAAGTTCCCACTAATTTTGCCAATCCTTTTGTCACTGCTTCTTTTCGTTCGGTTTTATTCCGCAATATGAGCACTGGGACATTAAAACTTGGTGCCTCTTCACAAATTCCGCCTGAATCAGTAAGAATTAAAAAACTTCTTCCCATTAATTTTAATAACTCAAAGTAAGGTAAAGGTGCCAAAAGATTTACTTGGGAGATATTTTTTAATTTATTATATATAACTTCTTTAACATTAGGATTTAGGTGAACAGGAATATAAAATTTAAGAAACGGATAAATTTCGGTTAACTTTTTTATTGCCTCGCAAACTTCCTCTAATGGTTGTCCCCAATTTTCTCGTCGATGAATTGTAACTAAAATATTTCTTTCTTTTTTAATATCCTTCTTTATTTTAAACTCTTTTTTAATTTTTAAAAGAGCATCAATCACTGTATTTCCGGTCACAAAAATTCTTTCTTCGCAAATATTTTCTTTTAAAAGGTTCTCTTTTGCCATTTTTGTTGGAGCAAAATTAATATCACTAAGCGGAGAGATTAAACGGCGGTTCATCTCTTCCGGATAGGGCTGATATTTATCTTCGGTTCTTAATCCCGCTTCAATATGGGCTACTTTAATTTTCTCATAAAAAGCAAGTAAAGCACAGGCAAAAGCTGAAGTTGTATCGCCTTGGACGATTACTAAATCAGGATTTATTTTTTTTAAATAAGGATAAAAACTTTTTATAATCTTTTCGGTTACCAAACGTGGCGTCTGATTATGCTCCATAATATTCAAATCATAATCAACTCGAATTTCAAACAATTTTAAAACTTCGTCTAACATCTCCCGGTGTTGAGCAGTAATACACACATAGCTTTTAAAAAATTTTTTATTATTCTCTTTTCTTATTTCTTGAATAACCGGTGCTAATTTTATTGCCTCTGGTCTTGTTCCAAAAGCAAAGAGAATTTTAGGAATTTTCATCTTTTCCTTTTAAAAGAAAGTTCTTTTTTCAAAGTAGCAAAGACTTCAGAAAGAAAATCTTTAAGTTCTTTACGGGATTCGATATATTCCTTAGTAAACAAAACTAAAATACTAAAAATTAAAGAAAAGAAAAAGCCAACCAGAATAAAAATTTTTTTCTTGGGAAAGGAATAACGCTCCGGTACTTTTGCATAATCTAAAATTGTGATTGTGGGAGTATCTTTTGCCTCGGTAAGCTTTGCCTGTTCATATTGCTGTTGTAATAAAAGATAGATTTCGCCTTTTAACTTCCATTCCTGGTATCTTTTTATATATTCACTAGTTACCGCTGGTAATTGTTTAAAAGGAGTCCCGAAACCAGGACCAAAACCTCCCAACCCACCGCCTCTTTCCATTTCCCTTAATTTCTCACGAAATTTCTTAACTTCTGCTATTAAATCTTGATAATAAGGGTTATCAGGAGAAGAAATATCTTTTACCATTTCTAATTCCGCTTCTTTAACTATCAACTGAGATTTTAATTGGGCATATGCATCTAATACTGATTTTAATCCTTCCTCTAATTCTGGTAAATTATGCCTTTCTTGAAAAACTTTTAAGGATTCGCGAGCTTCGGCTAATTCTTTTTCTACTTTTTTTAATTGGTTTTCTAAAAATATCCTTAAATATTTTCCTCTACTCATCATTGATTCCTTTAGAAAATTATCTAAAGCATAAATATAAGCATTTACCATATCGCAAGCAAGGTTTCTATCTTTTACTTCGACGCTAAGTTTTATTACCATCTCTTCGCTTTGGGAGATTTTTGTAATCTTATTTAAAAAATTAAGGGCATCTTCTAATCTTTTAAATTTATAAAAATTTGGAAATTTAGTATTATTAATTACATATTCCCTAATTGTTCTACTTTTTAAAATAGCTACCAAAACATCGCCTATATTCCAACTTCTTAACATTAACCGTTGAGTTGGTGAAGAACCTGGTAAAACTGTTGAAAGACTGTAAATTGTCGGTTCATCTGGCGGTGGCAAAATTTGGCCAGTTGCTTTATATTTTTTAGGCAAAATAAAGGATAAAATTAAAGAAAAAAGAGTAATTATAAAAACATTCCAAAAAATAAATTTTCTTCCCCGGAATAAGATTAATAAATAATTCATTGAATTTATTTTAATAAAAATAATTTAAAAATCAATTTATTTTCATATTGACTTTTAAATATTTTATTTTATACTTTTTCTTTAAATAAGGAGGTGAAAATGAAAAGAGAATACTTTATCGTATTTTTATGTTTACCAATTTTTTTATTTTCTTATCAATTAAATCCTGATTACGCTCCTATTACTTCTTTCCACAAAACAAAAGAGATTTCTTCGGATTACAATGAGTGGCTCACCTTTACCCCACTTCCTACTACCCGAGCGCACCAGATGACTGCTTTTTGCGTAGTTAATGGTGAAAAAAAATGGTATTCCTTTGGTGGTTTCCAAGTGTCGGGTGGCACAGTACAGAATATCGTTTTAGAATATGATGTAAGAACAAATTCTTGGACAGAAAAGACACCAATGCCTACTGCTCGGGCAATTGGTCGAGCTGCTTATGTAGGTAAAACAGGAAAGATTTACGTAATCGGCGGTTGTCAAACTTTCGGAACAGGTCTTAATGTTGTGGAGATTTATGATCCGGTAAACAATAGTTGGAGTACTGGCGCATCCATGCCTATCGGCAATCATGATTTTGGAATTGGTGTTTGGCGAGATTCTTTAATCTATGTAATCGGTGGCGGAAATTGGAGTTCAGGTTCTCCACCAATAGCTTCGGTTTACATGTATGACCCATTCGCTAATAGTTGGTACACCTGTACTTCGATGCCTCAACCATTAGGCACGCCAGGAGCAGGAATAATTGGAGATACAATTGTTGTCTCTACAGGTTATCAATCAACAGGAGCCACAAATATAACTCTAATTGGTACCATTAACCCTCAAAATCCTACTCAAATTACTTGGACTACCGGTCCCTCTTGTCCGGGAGAAACAAGATACCGAACAATTTGTGGTGTTTATAATGATGAACTCTTCTTAGTCGGCGGTAATGTCTCTGCTGGAGTCACTGCTGAAACTCGTTCCTATAATCCAAGAACAAACAGTTGGTCCCAATGGGCAAATAAACCAACTGCCGTTTCTAATGTCTACGGAATTGCAGTTGACCCAACAGGTATGCTTTATGTCGCCGGTGGATATACCGGAACCGGTTATGTAAATACTCACGAAGGACTTGATTTAAGGCAATTTAATCATGATGTAGGAGTAAAGAGAATTTCTCCCACTATTAGAACCCGGCCAAATGTGGAAACTCCTTTTATTGGTGTAGTGATGAATTATGGTCTAAATACAGAAACATTTGTTACTACTTTCTCTGTTTATGAT
>JBDRVL010000013.1:0-13059 GCA_039801845.1 Caldifarciminota bacterium
TGATACCAACTTTTAAAAATTGCTCCCATTTTCTAAAAGAAGCACAGAAATGGCAGATATATTATAACACCAAAAGACCGCATTTTGGCTATGGTATGAATAATTTAACCCCATTAGAAAAACTTAAATCTTTAGGATTAACTCATTTAAATGAAAATTTTGCTAATTTTCCGGTTATTATTTTAGATTATTATGCTCCTGATTATTGTCACCTTATGGCTGGTAACGATGTCTTAACCCAGTACAATTAAATTTCCTAACTAAAAAATAAAACAAAATTAATAGCAAGAATTTTTATGTCTTTTTAAAAACTTAAAAATCTTTAGTTTTATTTGTTAATTTAGATTATTATGCTTCCAAACATTATCTTTTTATTATTTATAATCTCAACCCTTAACTAAATACAAATTTTTATACTATTAAAAATTTACATCTAAAAATTTTAAAATTTAATTAAACCTATTCCTGCTAAAAGAGAAAAAAAACAATACACATTAGAACTGTCAAAAACCATAAAAAATCAGAAAAGTTTTTAATTTTTAGACATTCAAAAGAAGGATTGGCAAAAATAGAAAGGAAGATAGACCAAAGAGTTAATATTAATAATAGCAATCCTCCTGATGACTTTTCTTTTCCTTTTAGAATTAATAATAAAGAAGTAAAAATAAGGGGAAAAATTATTACTAATTTAATTAAAAAGTTTCTTCTTTTTAAATTAACTATTCTTGTCCTTATTATATGAAGAAGAGGAAGAAAGAAAAAAGATATAAAAATTAAAAGATACGGAAAAGTTATTTTTTTACAATTAGTCGCAGCAATACTAAAAAATTTTTGTCGCTTTTTTTCTATTCGCAAAATATATTATAAAGCGCATGAAGAAGAAAAACGACAACGGTTGGCACCCAGTGGCCGTACCTCATATCCAATATTATTGCTTCTACTCCTTTTAGTGACCAATCCCAAATTGTCCTATCAACCCTCTCTGAACTCATTTATACAGAAACCGGCCTACTTACTGTATGCTCCGTGTTTCTGGTTTAAGATATAATTTATAGGGCAATTTGAATAGCGAAAGCCCCTATATATGAACCCCAAATGAGTCTGATAACTTTATTAATAATCATTGTGAGTTGTTTATATTATTAGTATATATATCCTCTTCCTTTACACCAAGAACACCGTCGCCAGCCCAATCCATTACAAGTCCAACAACTGCTTCCACCTCGCCCGTTACATAGATAGCACTTTTCGCAAGTAAATCCCAAACCATCACAAGTAAAACAAGTCATTCCCAAAGAGGTTTGACCAGTTCCCTTACACCAATAGCATTTTTTATAGATATAACCCAATCCATTACAACTAAAACAAGAAAAACCTATTCCTGTGCCATTACACTGATAACAAATTACCCACCCATATCCATCGCAAGCCCAACAACTGTAATAGTATCTGGAATAAGGATAAAAATATTCCGTCTGTGCAGATACCGTTGGGGCATCTAACAAGAAGAAGAACACACTACTAATTATAAATTTAACCCATTTTCTCATATGCACCTCCAATATTTAATTTTCGGATTAATTAATTTCTCGACTTTTTTCCAAGGGAAAATAGTTCTTAATTCTTCGTGGAATAGATCATCACCAATAATTAAATTTTTTGGTAACTTATTCATATCTCCTCCTTTTCATATCACTTAAAAATTATAAACATGAAAAAAAAGTCAACAAAATTAAATCTTCGCAATCTCTTCTTTTAATAATTGTTTTTTATAAAGTTGATAATATATTCCTTCTTTTAAAAGTAGTTCTTCGTGTTTACCTTCTTCAACAATTTTCCCATTGTCAAAGACATAAATCTTTTCACAGTTGGCTAAGGTAGATAAACGATGGGAGATAATAATAATTGTTAAATCCTTAAATTGATTAATAATTTTATTAATAATCTTTAATTCTGTTTCGCTATCTAAATTGGAAGTGGCATCATCTAAAATTAAAATTGGTCTTTTTTCAATCAATGCTCTTAATAAAGATAACTTCTGTTTCTGACCACCGGATAAACCGGTTCCCCTTTCACCAACTAGTTCATTTATCCCATTTTTCATTTCTTGCAACTCTTTTTCAAAAGTGATTAGTTTTATAAAATAATCCAACTCCTTCTCTTCCATCTCTTTTCCTAAAAGGAGATTATTATAAATTGTCTCAGAAAAGATAAAGGAATCTTGGGGAGCATAAGAAAAGAGTTTTCTTATTGTTTCACTCTTTAAATCTTCATAATCATAGATTTTATTATTCTCTTTTAGATAAATCTTTCCTGATGTTGGTTTTAAAAGTTTTAATAAGATTTTTATAAGGGTTGTCTTACCACTACCAACTGTGCCAGCAATCCCAATTTTTTCTTCCTTTCTAATTATCAAATTTATATTATCTAATACCTTCTCTCCATTATAAGAGAAACAAACCTTTTCTAAAATAATCTCCGAGAAATCTTTTATCTCTTTTGCCTCTTTTTTATCTTCAATATCTAAAGGAAAAGTTTCTAAATTTAAAATTCTTTCTTCACAGGCAACCGCCCTTCTGCCGGCAATAAAGAAGTTTGAGATGTCAAACATTGGTGTCAAAAGCATTAGGATATAACTATTAAAGGCAACAAATTGACCAATAGTAATTTTTTCTCTCATTACTAAATAACCACCGACAAGAAAGATAATTAAAATGGAACTCTCAGCTATTGCTGAATAAAATGTCCCTAATTGTGCTTCTAATTTAGTAACCTTTACTGCTTGCGCAATTCTTTCTTTTAGTAGTTGCGATAATTTTTTTGTCAGTCTTTCTCCCATTAGATAACTCTTTACAATTTTTATTCCAAAAAATACTGATTGGAAAAAATTGTAAGTTAAAGATATTTTTTCCCGCCAGGAAAAATAGGCTTTGGTATAAATCGGACCAAGTTTATACCAGACAAAAAAAGCAAGAAAGATGGGAATTAAGGCGATTATTGTTAAGAAGGTATTCATTTTTAATAAAATAATTAAGGCAATCGTAATTGTAAAAATCCCTTCAAAGGGTCGGAAAATTCCTGAGCAACTAAACCAACTATAATCTTGTAAATCTTCAGATAATCTCTCAATCACATCGCCCGAAGGAAATTTGTTTAGGAAGGATTGTCCCTTTTTTAATAGGCTATTATACAGCCAATTTCTCATTTGATAGCCAAATTTTTCATTCATTCTTCCCCTTAAAAAAGGCAAAATAGAAGTTAATATTGAACGGAAAAGACCAAAACTAAAAAGCAAGATTAAATATCTTAAAATCAGTTTGGTTTCTAATCTCTTTTGGATACCATCAATAATATAACGTAAAAGAATAGGAAAACTTAAAGAGAAACCGGTTGCCAAAAGGGTAACAATTAAAAGAGAGATAAAGAGTAAGAAATTCTTTTTCCAAAATTCTTTTACCTTTTTGGGTAATACTGGTTTTAATAATTTATCAAACATATTGAAGTTGGTAAAGTTTGTAATAATAACCTTCTTTTTTTAGCAGTTCTTCATGATTACCTTCCTCAACAATTTTTCCTTTATGTATCACAATAATTCTGTCAACATTTTTTATTGTTGATAAGCGATGGGCAATAACAATTGCGGTTTTTCCTTTCCACAGTTCAAAAAGTCCTTCTTGGATTAGAAGTTCGGTATAAGGGTCAACAGAAGAGGTTGCTTCATCTAAGATGATTATCTCCGGTTCAAAGACCATTGCTCGCACAAAAGATAGTAACTGCCTTTCGCCTAAGGATAAATTTATTCCCCTTTCTAAAATATTGGTATTAAAACCTTCCGGAAACTCCTTTATCCGCTCGTAGATTTTTATTTTCTTTGTTGCTTCAATAACCTTCTCTTCGCTTATCTCTTCATTAAAAAGTCTTAAATTATCTAATACTGAACCAGGGAAAAGAATTATCTCTTGGGGGACATAACTGATTAACTTTCTAATTAAAGATTTTGGTATTTTTGAATAAGGTAAATTATCAATAAAAATCTCACCTTTCGTTGGTTGATAAAAGCCTAAAAGCAAGGAGATAATTGTTGTCTTACCACTGCCCGTTTCACCAACTAAGGCAACCTTTTCACCTTTATTAATTTCCAAGTTAATATTATCTAATACCGGCACATCTTCTAAATAAGAGAAATGGACATCTACAAACCTAATAGATTTCTCCAATCTTTTTTTTATTTCCTTTAAACTGACCTTCTCTTCTTCTTTCTCCATTTTCTTTAAGGCAAAGATTCTCTCGCCAGCGGCAATTGCTCTTTGGAAGACATTTAGTAAATCGGATAATCCCTTTAACGGTTGGAAAAGGCGAATAATATAAGAGAAAAATAAAACCAAAGTGCCAATAGTCACTTTTCCCTTTAAGGCAAGTAATGAGCCAAAGAATAATACTAATGTGATTGCCAAAACTTCTCCAAAATCAATGAGAAACCAAAGCCGATACCAATAACCCATTCCCTTAATTTCCAAATTAAACCTTTCTTTTCCTAAATCATCCATTTTCTTTCTAAAATAGTCTTCTTTTCCAAATACCTGGATAATAAAAAGCCCTTGAAGGGTTTCCGATATTAAATTATTTATCTCCGATATCTTTCTTCTAATTATAAGATAGATTGGTCTAATCTTCTTTGAGAAGAAATAAAAGGCAAGAAAAAATAAGGGGAAGAGAATAAATAAAAGTAGATATAATAAAGGGCTCACAATAATCATCACAATAGAAATACCAATTAGAAATACCAAATCCTGAAATAAAGTAACCGCAGTAGAAGTAAAGAGCAATTTCAGGGCTTCCACATCCGATTCGTTTCGGGTGATAATCTTTCCAACAGGTGTTTTATCAAAGAAAGTGATTGGCGAGAGAAGTAAATGGGAAAAAAGGTCGCCTTTAATTTCCGAAGCAACCTTCTCACCCAATTTGGTAATTTGTACTCTTTGGGTTAAATAGATAAAATAAGAGATAGCACTTAATACTCCATAAATCAAAACAGTAAATAAAAGACCTTTAAAATCTTTATTAGGGATATTAACATCAATTATTCTTTTTAGTAAGATTGGTGAGATAACCATTATCCCGGTTCCTAAAAATAAAAGGATATTTATAAAAATGAATAAGAGAAGATGGCTTTTAAAATAGGGAAAAAGAAATTTTAAGACCTTTATATCAAACTTACTCTTTTCTATCTCCTCTTCCTCAAGAGGTAAACCAAAATACATAATAGAAAATTATAACCAAAAGAAAAATAAGGTCAAGAAAATATCTTTTCTTTTATAAGTTTGCTACTTATGTGATAGATTTTTTTAACTCCCATAAATTATATTCGTCCATTATACTTTCTGGAAGCAAATAGCCTGCCTGTAAGATTTTTATAAATTGCTGCCTTTTTAACTCTTTTAAGTCTTTTTTATCACTACCAGGTGGCTTTTTTACCTCCTTTATACCTAAATTGATACCTAAAACTTCTCCATTACTACCTTCGCTGTTGCTTGTGTTCTCAACCTTGTGCATACCATTGTGCATGCTACCTAATATATTATAAAAGAGATAGAAGATATTTAATAGGAAATTATAAATAAAGGAAAAGAAATCTATTTCTCTATAATTATTATTCTCTTTAAATTTATTAGATAAATATTCATTAAGTTTGTTAATAAAAATATAGAAACATAGACCTAATTTTGTTAGAACTAAACCTTTCCGATAACGATATTTTGCTTTTAATACCTTTCTTTCAAGTAATTTATTTTCAATAAAGAAGTTTACATATTTCGGAATTGTGTTTCTGTGAACTTCTGTCCAAAAGGCAATGTTTTTGTAAAACTCATAACAGAAACCATCCTCTGCCATATTTCTATAGCCAATATGCCTAAATACAATCCTCTCTTTCCTTCTCATCTGCCGATATAAAACCGCTAAATACCGACAAAACTCCTTTTTTGTATTCTCATACTCAAATTTGGAGATAACCCTCTTTAAATGCTCCATAATAGATGCTCAAAGTCTTACCTTGTGCGTCCCACCTGCCATACCTTCAATACCTACCTAAATCTTCAACAGAATATTATCATTAATCCACTTAATAGGAAGAACATTATTAGCACTAATAAGATTATTATTATTCATCCTAACAAGACTATTATTATTCATTTTAATAAGATTATTATTAATCATATACCAGAGACATACCCCGTATTACTCCCACCTACCCCCTCTTCTTCTTCTCTTCAAGTTCCTTTATCAATTTCAGCCTTTCTACTTCCTTCATACGATTATTATTCCCATTATGAAAACTCCTTTTAAAATCATCACTAATAATATAGACAAAAATATCTTGATGGTAAATGAAAAAATCACCAAATTTAACCAAAAATCACCTAATTCCATAAAATCTTAAAAGTGTTGAAGGGGAATTGCTCTTCTCTCTTTATCTTCTTTTGCTTGATAAATCTTACTCCTAAAAAATAGGCAACCTGACTTACCTTCAAAATTCCTAAATCCTTTATCTTTTCTTTCTCTTCTTCACTTAGATACAATTTCATAATCTCTCCTTTTATATTTTCCTTCTATATATAACGAAAAAGAAAGGCAAAAGGTTACCACTTTTTTATTCGCCTCAACACAAATTGGAAATACCTATTTTCATCAGCAGATATAAAAATATCGGTTTAATAAGGCATTGGAAAATAAGGAATATTTAACAGAAAAACTAATAGAGAATATCTTAAATTGGCAAAATAATTAAGAAGGCAGAAGGGTATTATTTTGTGGTGAATGGCGAGCGGTTATTTTATGCAACCATGATTTAAGTTCTTCAACCTCTTTTCTTTCTTTCTCATTAAGGCAAGGAAAGATTATATTGTTAGTTAATAAAGGTTCATTAATATTGGGCAAGTTTTTGGCAATTTCGGTATAGGGAATTGGTGAGTATTCTGCTAAATGGATTTTCACTTTTAAAGGTAATAGGAATTCTATGCTTTTTTTTACTGATTCAATTGTTTGATTTGGTAAGCCAATTAGTAGATAGACTTCAATCTCTTCTTCTAAAAAGCCGGCATTTATTAGATTGTTATAAGCCTTCAAAAAATCTTTGGTTCTTACTTTATCTCCTAATTTTATCTGTAGTTCAAGGTCCGTTGTTTCTAAACTTAAATAGATAGTTTGGAAATTTGCCTTTTTCATTAAATAACAAGTCTCTTCGTCTAAATATTTTGGATGAAGTCCATTTGGTGTGTGGAAGTTTAGTTCTAATTTCTCTTGGATAATCAGTTTTAGCAACTTTTTGAACTCAGGATTTAAAAGTAGGGCATCGTCATAAAAGACAATATTTTTTATTCCCCTTTTCTGATATTCTTTTATCTCGGCTAAAACATCTTCTGCCTTCCTTATTTGATAATTATTTGTCAGATATCTTACGCCGCAATAAGGACAATTATAAGGGCAACCAAGAGAAGTTAAAATGCAAGAATAATCAAGCTTTGAATATAAATCATAAGCGGGATAGGGAAGAGAAAAAAATTCTTTCTTTGGTAGATTATCAAAATATTTGGGAAGTTCTTTTTCAAATCTTCCTTTAATAACAATATCTGCCTGAGAATATTTCTTCGCATGTTCGTAATAAAAAGTTGGATAAATACCGCCAAGAATAATTGGTGCTTTAAACCTCTTTTTAAGAATCCTTATCATCTCAAAAGTTCCTAAATACCAATAGGTCATTACCGAAGTTAAAAATATATAATCCGGTTCTTTTATATCCTCAATAATCTCATTAAATATTTCAATTGGCATTCCGTATCTTTTGTATCTTCTTTTTATATCTTTATAAACTGCTGGTTTCTCAATAAAGGTATAAGGAAATTTTCCTCTACCATATTTATCTTTTTTTATCTTGAAGTTTTTTAAAATCAATGGGTGATTTCGGTCAAGACAGTCAATAAAATCTATTTGAAAATTATTTTCTCTTAAATAACTTGCTAAATATAAAAGTCCCAAAGGTTTTAGAAAGAAATCGTATGCCTTAAAATCGTAAATCCAAGGGTTGATAAGTAATGCCCTTTTCAAAATAAAGAGAAATAAAGATGGAAAAGAATAAGTCTTTTGTTTAAATTGTATTCACATTCTTCGTAAATTTGATTTAGTTTATAAAGGGAAGAAATAATTTCTTCGTAGTTTTTCTTTTCTGCTAAATATTTTAATTTTGGTTCTACTTCCCAGAGAGAAAGATAGCCCAATTTTTGGTATAAAAGACTTCGATAAAGAAGGATTAAATCTTTGATGAAATTAACAATTTCGTCATAATCTAACTCACTATATTTCTCATAGAAATTTCTAAAAAGATAGTAGGCACTTTCTTTTTTTCTTATTTCGGCGAATTTTATTACCTCTTCGTCGAAAATTTTTTCGCCCCGATTTGCTAATTTAATTGCTTCCCTTAAACTACCAAAACTGAATAAACTTGCTCTTTTTGCAACCTCTTTTGGATAGTTTTTATTAACAAGATAATTTTCAATATCTTTTATTGGTAAGGGAAAGAATTTTAGAAGATAGCAACGAGAAAGGATAGTGGTTGGTAATTTATGGAGTTGGGAGGTTGTTAAAATAAAAAACACCTTATCTGGTGGCTCTTCCAAGGTTTTCAAAAAGGCATTGCTCGCCTCTTGGGTCAACTTTTCGGCTTCAAAAATTAGATAGATACGATAATTATCCACCTTCATTTTTATTCTTTCTTTTAATTCTTTTATTAAGCCAATAGAAATAACATCTTTTTTAGAAGTTTCCGGTTTCATTTCAAAAAGTCGATATTGACTTCTTAAATCCAAGAGCTCTTCGTATTTCTCCTCATCCTTTATCTCTTTCACATTTTCTAATCCGGGGAAAATAATATCTAAATAGGGATATTCCAGATTTTCAATTGTCTGACAATGAGAACATTCGCCACAAGGAGCAATTTCCGAATTAAGGCAATTAAGGTATTGAGCAAAGACCAATGCTAAGGTTCTTTTACCAATCCCTTTTTTGCCATAAAAAATTAAAGAGCGGCAAAAAGGCTTATCTTTTAAACGTTTTAAAAATTCAATATTCTCTTTATGGCCAATTATCTTTTGGAAATTATTTAACGGCTTAACCATTCTAAGGGATTAACCGGTTGTCCTTCTTTTCTCAATTCAAAATGGAGGTAATCAGAAGAAAGTCCAATAATATCATTGGCTTTTATTTCTTGATTAGGACGGACGGCAATTTCTGAAAGGTTAGAATAAACAGTATAATAACCTTCATTATGGTCAATAATAACCATATTGCCATAACCCCGAAATCGGTCAGCATAAACTACCCTACCCGGTGCAATCGCAATCACTTTGTTGCCAAATTCGGTTTCAATATCAATCCCTTGATTTTTTATTTTTGTTTGATATTTCGGATGGTAAAGGCTACCAAAATAACTAATGATTTTACCTTTTACTGGCCAGGGAAGATTATATTTCTCTTTCTCTAAATAATGGGCACCCGGAGGTAATTTTCTTTTTATCCTTTTTCTTTCCAGCTCGGCAATTAAATTTGCCAATCTTTTTTCTGCTTCTTTTAATTCTTGTTGTAATTTTTCTTGCTCGCTTTTCTCATTCCGAATCTTTTTTAGAATTTTTCTCTGCTCTTCGTTTCTTTCTTTCAATCTTTTTTCTTCTGCTTCCTTCTGTTCTTTTAAGTTTTTCACCTCTTCGTAAGCATTAAATAAATCTCTTTTATCCTTTTCCAATTTCCTTTTTAAATTAGATAATTCATAAATCTGGTTTTGATTTTCACGCGCAATGTAATTAAGATTTACTAATTTAGAATAGACTTCCGGTAAAGAACGATTAGAGAAATAAAGTTCCAAAGGTAAACGGGTTTTAATTTTATATAAAAGGATAACTAATTTATCAATATCCCTTTCCTTCTCACTAATTTTTTTTTCGGTATTCTTTATCTCCTTTTCTAAATTATCAATCAAATTCTCATAATTTTTTATTGTCTGATTTAACTGGTTAATTAATCTTTTTGTCAAAGTGGTCTTCTCTTCAATGGTTTCAATCATTTTTAAAATTCCCTTTTCTTCCTTTTTTAGATTTTCCAATTTCTCTTCTACCTTTTTCAACTTCTCTCTGATTTCCGAAAGTTCTTTTTTGTTCTTATCAATCTCTTCGGAAGTAACTCCTTCTTGGGCAAAACCAATTAAAAAAAGAAAGAGAAATAAAAAAATTTTCTTCATTTTAATATTCGGTTTAAAGCAAGATTTGAGCCAATTCCGCCAAGAAAGGCACCAATAATAATAGCAAAAATCAATATAAGAATTGTTGGAAAACTTAACGCCATAACATTTAAACTCATTATCCGATAAATAAAGAATAATAAAATAAAAGAAAAAAGACCGCCCAAAAGACCTTCCAAGATTCCTTCTAAATAAAAAGGTGCCTTAATAAAATAATCTTTGGCACCAACTAATTGCATAATCTCAATCTCCCTTTGCCGATTGAAGAGACTTTGCTCAATATTTTGGAAAATGATAAAAATAACCGAGATTGAAACAACAATCAAAATTCCAATATCAATATAAATAATATTATTTAATACCTTCACCAATTTGCTAATTAACTCTTCACCCGCCCAAACATCTTTTATTCCCGGAATTAGTCTTAATTTATCTTCAATCCTTTTTATCTCTGTTACCTGCTTAGCCCTTTGAGAAATCCTTATCCTTAATGATGGCGGCAAGGGATTGCGTTCAAGATTTTCTAAAAAAGTGGCTTCGTCTTTTAATTCCTCTTTTAAAATTTTTAAAGCCTCATCCTTAGAGATATATTTAACTTCTTCTACACCATCAATCAGACTAATTTTATCTTTTATCTCGGAAAAAGAAACCTTCTCATCTAAAAAGGCATAGATTTCAATTTTATCATAAGCAATCTTTAAGGAAAGAAAGAGATTATAAGTTAAAAGGAAAAAGATTAAGATAATTAAAAGACAGAGACCAAAAGCAAAGGTTGATAAGAAAAAGGGAAGTGGTTTTTTCCTAATTCCTCTTAAACTCTCTTTAAAAATAAAACTAACCATAAACAATTTTTCCGGAAATAATATGTAATCTCCTTTTCTTTAATATTTGAGGAAGTTCCGAGTGATGGGTTGCCATAATCACTGTTGTTCCCATTAAATTTATCTCTTTAAAAATATTAATAACCTCTTTACTGGCTTCCTCATCAATATTTCCAGTTGGTTCGTCAGCCAAAATTACTTCTGGATCCTTTATTAAAGCACGGGCAATTGCCACCTTCTGTTGTTCGCCGCCGGATAATTGATAAGGATAACAATCTTTTTTATGCACCAAGCCTAATCGCGTTAAGGTGCGCACAATCTTCTCTCTTATTTCATCTCCCTTCATATCAATCGCCTTCAAAACAAACTCCAAATTTTCATAAACCGTTCGGTCATTAAGCAATTTGAAATCTTGGAAGATAATCCCGATATTGCGACGATAAAAGGGAATTTCCTTCTTTTTAAGGGTTGCAACATTTTTATTATTGACAATTACTTTACCAACGGTAGGCAATTCTTCGGCGTAGATAAGTTTTAAAATTGTTGTCTTACCGGCACCAGTTGGACCGGTGATAAAAACAAATTCTCCCCGTTCAATCTTAAAAGAAACATTGCTCAAAGCCATCCATTTATTCTGATAGGTCTTTGAGACATTATCAAATTCAATCATCTATTTATTTTATAAAGAAATATTTAAAAGTCAATTAAATTTAATAATTGACTTTTAGCAGAAATTTTATAAAATTAAATTAGTTTAAATTTAAAAAGGAGGAAAGATGGCAAACTTGTTTGAGGAAGTGAAAAATATGATTGTTGAAAAACTACATGTCCCACCGGAGAAGATAACTGAGGATGCCCATTTTATAAATGATTTAGGTGCTGATTCTTTAGATATTACTACTTTGTTAATGGAAGTGAATGAGAAATACGGAATTGATATTCCCGATGAAGAAGCCCAAAAACTTGATACTGTTGGCAAACTGATAAATTATTTAAAAGAGAAATTAGGAAAGGAATAATCAGTGGCCAGAAGAGTTGTTGTTACTGGTTTAGGCGTTGTTTCCTGTTTGGGATTATCGGTTGAAGAGTTTTTTAACAATTTATTAGCAGGAAAAAGTGGAGTTAGTAGAATAACCCGTTTTGACCCTTCTAATTTAGAAGTTCAATTTGCCGGTGAGATAAAGAATTTTCCTTTTACTGACAGATTTGATATTAAACTACAAAGAAGAACCGACCGTTTTACTCAGTATGCTTTATGGGCTTCTTTATCAGCGGTGGAAGATGCGGGAATCGATTTAAATAAAATTGATAAAAACCGAGCAGGTGTGATTATTGGTTCGGGAATGGGCGGAATTGAGACCTGGGAAATTGAGCACATTAAATTTTTGCAAGGTGGTCCTAAAAAGGTTTCGCCATTACTCGTGCCGATGATGATTCCGGATATGGCAAGTGGTCAAGTATCAATCTATTTTGGTTTTAAAGGACCAAATTTCTGTATTACCTCGGCTTGTGCCAGTGGCGCTCACGCAATTGGTGAAGCCTTCCGGTTAATAAAATCAGGCGATGCCGATTTGATAATTACCGGCGGCAGTGAGGCACCGATTACGGGTTATTGTATAAGCAGTTTTGCTAATATGGGAGCATTATCTAAGAGAAATGATGAGCCGGAAAAGGCATCAAGACCTTTTGATAAAGATAGAAACGGATTTGTTCTTGGTGAAGGTTGTGGTGTGGTGATATTGGAAGAGTTGGGTAGTGCTTTAAAAAGGAATGCGAAAATCTATTGTGAAATTTGCGGTTATGGTGCTTCGGCCGATGCCTTTCATATTACTGCACCCGATGAGACTGGCGAAGGTGCTTATTGGGCAATGGCTAATGCCTTAAAAGAAGCCAATCTTTCACCAAACGATATTGACTATATTAATGCTCACGGAACTTCCACCAAGTTAAATG